>JAYUTD010000521.1:0-7537 GCA_043755305.1 Saprospiraceae bacterium | reverse complement strand
TTTGAGGTCTGCCGCTTCTTCAGCAGTAAAATTTACAAACCATCTGTCAGCCTTTGCTTCAATGCTTGGCAATCCTTTACCTCTAATTGTCGAGCATATGACCACATTGGGTCTACCCTGATTGAATTGCAAAGCTGAAAAAACGGATGCCAAAGCTTTGTAATCATGTCCATCGACAACAGATACATTTGCTCCAAATGATTCAAACTTGGCAGCAAGCGGCTCCAATGGTATGAGCTCTTCGGTTTTAATATTTGCCTGAAAATAGTTGCGATCGATTACAAAAATTATATTGTCTAGTTTGAATGCCGATGCTACTAATAATGCCTCCCAAACACTGCCTTCGTTGAGCTCTCCATCACCCATTACTACCACTACTTTTGAATCTAGTTTTTTTAATTTAATATCATAAGCTATTCCCAAGCCTACTGAGGGCAAATGACCAAGCGATCCGGAATGAAATTCTATCCCTGGAATATTTCTATTTGGATGCCAATAAATGTGGTCCTCAATATTCAAATGGTTTTTTAATCTGTCTCTTTCGAAAAATCCAAGAAGGGATAAAACTGCATATAATGCTGGCACATCATGGCCTTTAGATAACAATAGATAGTCCCTATTGACATCATGTAAAGTTTCTGGACACACATTCAGAAAAGATGTATATAGATAGATCAATATGTCGGCACAAGAAAGCGATGCTCCTATAAAGCAGCCTCCATTTACTGACATATCGATTATACTTTCACGAACTTCTAAAGATAAGGCCTCAAAATCAACAGTAGTATTTTCTTTCATCTAATTTTATTTATATATTCAATTCATTTAAAAAAGGTTTATACCAATTGACACCTATATGCATTTTATTTAGCTCTAATAATTGTTTGTCTTTTTTTAATAAGGCAATAATATCTTCCAAAGAAAATATTTTTCCATTTTCATACAAAGCTTCAAATAGTGCAGCAATAAATAAGTAATCTTCAAAGTAATCCAAGGTATACCTATATACTTCAGAAAAATCTTCAAAGTCATTCATTTTGACATTGCCAATTTTAAATTCTGAAGGCGAGTTCCATATGTACGGTGTAGTATGCTCAAACTCAAAATCTTTAGTAGCGCATTGCATAGCTTTTTGTATTACTTCAAAAGGCATTATCTCGACATCATTCCCGTCAGGATAGCTTTGTGGGTGAAGATTACTAACATAATCAAAAGAATTGTCAAAATAATAGTAAATTACTTTATCAATAACTTTTGGATCAATAAGTGGACAATCCGATGGGATTTTTACTATATGTTTTGCATTAAATTGCAACGCTGCAAGGTAGTGTCGCTCCAGTAAATTTGATGTCGAGCCTCTAAAATAGTCCCATCCATTTTTGATGCATAAATTTACTATTGCATCATCCGCTGGCTCATTAGTTGTAATCACTACAACATCGTCTACTGATTGACAACTAATCACCCTTTCCATCATTAATTCCAGCAAAGTCTTACCACAAACTTCCTTAAGAACTTTACCAGGAAATCTTGATGACCCCATTCTAGCCTGAATGAAAATGATTGTGCTATGCATACTGTAAATTGGTTGCAAATTTTTTATACCCAAATCGGGATCTACTTATGACAGAAACTTCACCAAATTCCAGTAGTTCCTTGCACAGAAAAGCAATATTGCCCGCTGAAGATCCAAAGTTTTGTATTGGCATTCTATTGTACAATACACTGAGGTCTATATAAGAGTGCACTTTCTTACCTAAGCCAATACCTACAAATACTGTAGACGAATATTGTGTTATTAATTCTACACAATTTGCTATCATATGTTCAGTGTTGCCTTCATTATAAATTAAAACCTCCGCTCCAAACACTTGCTTTATTTCTTCGCAAGCTCTCTCGTAATTTTCATTAGGATGTAGTTTGAATATTATTTGCCTACCATTTGCTATTCTCCTGCAATTGTTCAAAAAACCAATACGATTGTCTTTTTTCTTGACTTCTCTCAAATCAGAAGTGCATACCAAAACAAAATCTCTGTAGGGAAAATCATTTTTATTGAATTCTATTACATTATCAAAATTTGGAATGCCTGTTAAAAAAATTTTGTCGCTGAATGTACCCATAGAAGAAAAGAACTCGGCATAGCCTTCTGAAGCTACACAGTATATATCACACTTGTTAGAAGTGCCATTGAGTGAAGTATCAGCTGCGAGCCATGTAGGCAAATTGCATTTCTTTATTATTCTGGATAATGATGTAAGCGGATCAGTCATGCCCTCTTGAATGAATACAACTGGGGCGTACGATACCTCAGAAGGCACCATAAGGTCAGAACATGTTAAGACAAGATCATACCTATTGCCCAAAGTTTCTCCTCTATAGTCATACTTGCATTGATGCTCTTCCAAATACCTCTGTTGCAATTTTCTAAAGCTACTCTTTGCACCCATGATTGTGAAATCTAGATGACCATGTTCAGAAAGGTATTTTAAAATCGACCCAGAGCCAAAATATTGAGTATAATAATGATCATATTCTGGCATTTCGCAAGCTATTTTATGCAATTGTTTTGTCTGGTTCATTGAGCCTATTATATGAAGTACTTTTTTTATGCCCATAAACAAATGATCTTTAAATTTAATTTCATGAATTATTAACCCAATCTTAAGTTAATTTTAAGCAAATGTACAATAGAGTAAAGTAGGAAAAAAAGCCCGAAGAACAACTTAACGGAATTTAAACATACAGTTAAACTAAAATTTACATAACATGTCTTTTGCGTCGCCTTCAAGGATAAATAATTAATGTATATTTTACATTGGCAACTTTTTACAATTAATAAATGCACTATCTTTGTTAAGACATTAATTAAGACATATCTTATGAATGTAAAGATTACTACACTATTTTGTAAACTTCCTGAAATACTAATCAATGTTTAAAAAATACGAAGCCATTATTTTTGACTGTGATGGCGTGTTGGTTGACAGCGAGGTATTATCTGCAAAGGCATGGGTTGAGTTGCTTGCTTCTTATGCTATTGTCATTCCTGTTACCCAGATTTTAAATGATTTTCAAGGTGGCAACATTCATTCATCTTTGGAATACATTATAAACCTAATTGGACCAGTTGATAAGATTGAGTTAGAAAAGATGTATCGCACTATCGTTAATTTAATGTTTCAGGATTCTCTCAAAGCCATTGAAGGTATTTATAATTTTTTAGATAAATCTTCTCTTAAAAGATGCATTGCATCAAATGGCCCTAAGGAAAAAATCATTGAAAATTTAGAAATAACTAAATTGTCCTCATTCTTTGAAAATCATTTTATCTTCTCAGGACATGACATGAATAGTTTTAAGCCAGAGCCAGATTTATTTTTGCATAGTGCACATCAGATGGAAATCGATCCTGCTGATTGTGTAGTAATAGAAGACAGCAAAAATGGCATAATTGCTGCACAGAGGGCTGGCATCGATGTCATTTACTACAATGCACATCAAACCACTTTAGAAGTTTCACCCACGGCTGCTTTTGCTTCAATGAATGAAATTTATGACTTCATTCATAAAAGTAATGGAATGGACGGATTTAAATCAAGCCCCGAGGAGTTCATACCTTGATTTCAATGCGCAATACTTCTCCTTTCTTAGGGCCAATGCCTTTGAGGAATTCGATGTCAGTATCTAGAAATGAGGAAGACATAATTATATTGTAGATACAAAGATAAATATTAAATGCCCCTTTAGGGTTTTAAATTCTGAAGATAATATTTGATAAAAGGTACTTCCAGAAATGCAGAGCAAAAATAGAGTGCGGATAAATATTTTGAATTTCTAAATTTTAAGATTAAAATGTAAGAGGTTTTTTCTTAATTATCCATTCCACATCAAATCAAAAAGTCAAAGTGCAATATCGAATTTGAAAAAAATTTTATTTGGAAAAAGGATGTAGAGACTTTACGCTGAGCAATGTACACAAATGTTAGCACGATTATTGAAATCATAAATACTTTATATTCATCGTTATTCGATATTTTATTTTGCCTATGAAGGCAAATTGTCCTTTTATTTATTAAATATTATTCAACTGCCGTGGGCTCGTAATAAAAATAAATAGTACCTTTGATCTTATTTAGAATTAGTCTAATATCAAATAGCATGCAAATCACAATTAAAGCCGTTCTATTCACCCTACTTCTGGCAGGCCAATTGAATGCTCAAAAGACACTTATCAAAGGTATAATTAAAAACCACGATCAAGAACGCATTGAAGCAGCCTTAGTATATCTTAAAAACACCATTAGAATAGTCCAGACCAACGACAAAGGTGAATACATTATAAAGGATATTGAAAAGGGAAATTATTTACTCGTGGTAGAATACGCCGGGTATTTTTCGCTGGAAATACCATTTGAAATTTCTGATAAAGAAGAAAAGACGATTGATGCAACATTAGAAAACGTGGTTAATTCATTTGATGAAATACAGGTAACGGCCACTCGCATTGATGTACATAATTTACCTCAAGTTAATGAATACAGTATCCATGCCAGTAAGAAAAATGAGGTTGTTCAGCTGGCCTCACTCAATGCCAATCTTGCGATGAACAATGCACGTCAAATATTAGGCAAAGTTCCAGGACTTCAGATTTGGGAAAGTGATGGTTCAGGAATCCAAATGAGTATAGGTTCCAGAGGACTTAGTCCAAACAGGTCGTGGGAATTCAACACAAGGCTCAATGGATATGACATCACCCCGGACCCTATGGGTTATCCCGAGGCATACTATACACCACCAATGGAAGTTGTTGAAAAAATAGAAATTGTAAGGGGTGCAGCTGCATTGCAATATGGTCCACAGTTTGGTGGCCTGCTCAATTTTGTATTAAGAAAACCTGACCTCTCCACAAAATTCACTTTTGAATCACAAAATACTGTTGGAAGCAATGGTTTATTGAGCACCTTCAATTATATAGGAGGCACTGAAGGCAAATTAAGCTACACTGCTTATTATCAAAAAAGAATGGGAGATGGCTGGAGGGAGCATTCAAGCTTCAACACAGACCATGCGCATATCAATCTTAGTTATGCGGTATCCAATAAATTGAAAATAGGTGGTGAGGTCACTTATATGCAATACAAGAGCCAGCAGGCAGGCGGCTTGACTGATTCCCTTTATGCCATAGATGCAAGACAAAGCATTAGAAGTAGAAATTGGTTTTCGGCACCATGGCTTGTGCCTGCTTTGACGGCAGAATTTATTTTTAATGCAAAAACAAAAATAAGTCTAAAGACTTTCGCCACAATTGGAGAGAGAAGCAGCATTGGAATTACGAAGGCTATCAATATCAAAGACGATGGTGGGCAAAGACAATTGGACAGGGATTTTTATAAGAACATCGGTAGCGAATTGAGGTTAATCACAGAGTACGACCTGCTAGGTAAAAAACATACATTAGCCACTGGATTGAGGTTTTTCAATGGCAAAACTACCAGATGGCAGCAAGGTGTAGGTGACAATGGCGAGCAGTTTTCCACAGTACTTTTGTCCAATAATTCTTATTCCAAAGACCTTCACTTCCACAATATAAACTATGCAGCTTTTGTAGAGAATATTTTTAGATTGAATACAAAATTATTAATAACCGCAGGGATTAGGTATGAACACATAAGCTCTACTGCAAAAGGTAGAATTGGTTATAATGGTGCATTGCCTTTGACAATCAATGACCAAATAAAAACCAGGGATTTTGTATTGTTTGGTGCAGGTATGGAATACCATACTACGGCGCAACAAGAGTTTTACACAAATGTATCTCAAGCATACAGACCGGTGTTGTTTTCAGACCTTACACCTCCTGCTACAACAGATATTATAGATCAAAATTTAAGAGATGCCAAAGGTTACAACTTTGATTTTGGGTATAGAGGCCGTATCAAAAACTGGCTTTCATTTGATGTAGATTATTTTTATCTTAATTACAACAACCGTATAGGTACTATAGCACAAAAGATCGAAAATGCTATCATTCAGTACCGCACAAACCTGGGCAAAAGCACGAGCAAAGGATTTGAAGGATACATCGAGATTAAGCCTTTGGCTTTTTTGAACAATGATAAGATTGGCAAGCTCTCTTTGTATGCTTCATTAGCATATATAGATGCAAGCTACCAAGATTTCAAAGTGACGTCTGTTTCCGGTGGGCAAATAACCGAAAAAAATCTATCAGGCAATCAAGTAGAAAATGCTCCAAAAAAAATCAATCGTTATGGCGCCACATATAGCCGAAGCAATTTTTCAATCACTTATCAAATAAGTGATGTCGCTGAAACGTACGCTGATGCAGCAAATACAATAAAAGCCAATGGAAGCAGCACACTAGGCAAGATTCCGGCATATAAAGTTGTCGATCTCAATGCGACTCTTAAATTTTCCACACATTACAATCTTAAAATGGGTGCCAATAATCTGTTGAATACTAAATATTTTACAAGAAGATCAGGTGGCTATCCCGGGCCAGGAATACTACCCGGAGATGGAAGTACTTTTTATGTATCCTTTGGCTTAAAATTTTGATTGTCTCCATCTAAAATAGGGCTGAGCAAATAATTACACGATAAAACAAGCATCGATAATTTTTGTACTTCACTAAAAAGTTAATTTACAGGATTATTTACTTAAGTTTTGTACCTAATTTATTAAAAAATCCACTAAAATTGGTTATTTTTGCAGACTTTTTAAAATAATAATACAATTAAAGCATAAACATGAGTGGATCAGCAATTACAATTTCTAATGGAATATTAAATGTACCCAATGACCCTATCATCCCATTTATAGAAGGAGATGGTACTGGCAGAGATATCTGGAAAGCATCAGTTAGAGTAATGGATGCAGCAGTAGAAAAAGCTTATGGTGGTACCAAAAAGATCTACTGGAAAGAAGTATATGCCGGTGAAAAAGCATTCAATCAATTCAACAATTGGCTTCCAGACGAAACTCTGGATGAAATAAGAAAATACCTTGTTTCAATTAAAGGCCCATTGACTACACCTGTAGGTGGGGGTATCACGTCTCTTAATGTTGCATTGCGGCAAATGCTTGACTTGTATGTATGCCTTAGACCTGTCCAGTATTTTACTGGAGTGCCATCTCCGGTAAAACATCCTGAAAAAGTAGATATGGTCATCTTCAGAGAAAATACGGAAGACATTTACGCTGGAATAGAATTCGTTGGCGGAAGTGAAGATGCGGCTAAAGCATTGACATTTTTGCAAGAAAACTACCCTAAATTTTTCAATAAAATAAGATTTGGTACTTCTGCAGCAATCTCTGATTGGAATAAAGCTGCAAGTCTTGAAGGCAGTGACAAAGTAGAAGTCGGTATAGGCATCAAGCCCGTATCAAGGCCAGGCACGGAGCGATTGGTAAGGGCTGCTATACAATATGCGATAGACAGTAAGCAAAAATCTGTGACAATTGTGCACAAAGGCAATATCATGAAATACACTGAGGGTGGATTTAGAGACTGGGG
>JAYUTD010000520.1:0-3022 GCA_043755305.1 Saprospiraceae bacterium | reverse complement strand
ATTCCTTACCGACTGTCTTACAGCATCTGCGGTTCCTTGAAACCATTGTACATTTGTCGCAGTTTGTTCAGCAGCAAGAATATCTACAAATCCATTTGTAAAGTGATCAAAGTGAAAGGAATTTTTAATATGCCTATTGAGAGAAGCCGAATTATATTGGGTAAGCACAAAAATTTTGTTTATACCTGAATTAAGACAATTAGAGATAGGTATATCTATTAATCGATACCTGCCTCCAATCGGCACTGCAGGCTTTGATCTGTCTTTGGTAAGTGGATACAATCTTGACCCTGCTCCGCCGCCTAAAATTAGGCAGATTATTCTACTTGTTATCGATCTTTGCTGTTTCATAATTGTTGCTTATAATTTAGATGTTTGGGCAATACCCTCGCAATATTATCTATTTTTTTTAATTAAATCTAATTTTCTGCCAATAAAAATAAAGCGATTTAAATTTCTTGGAAAGGTAAACAAATCCTCGTTTTTTGACGCACAAAATTTATGAAACGTATTTTATTTTTTAAATGCATTAAGTGTTGAATCGTCGTAGAATAGAGTTGCCTGGTTTATTAAAATTTTGGTTATTAGGGCTATTTGACCAGTATGGTAAGAGAAGTGCTCGGTTAAATGAACCAATATAGACACCCCATTTGTATGGAAACCCTGAATGGTATAGTCTGCTGTAAGTTGAGCTTCTGTTATTTGATCAAGGCTCTCTATTATTCTTTTTTGCAATACGTCAAGCTTTTGTTTCAATTGTTCAATCGACAATTCTGCTTTTGCTATAAATTCTATTTTTCTTTCTCTTTCAAAAGTGTCACCTAAAAATGGATTAAACATCCATTGCTTACAGTTGCTTTCAAGATGAAAAATAAGATTGGCTATGCTATTGGTGTGTTCATTAAAATTATACTTTACTTGATCATCTGTCAGCATTTCTAAGCATCGCAATAGGCGAGGAAGGCTCTCTTCTAAAAGTCTTACTTTTACATCTTGTATTAATAATCTGGAGACAGTGGTAAACATGATTTTCTTTTTCTATCCGATTTAATGTCGTAAATTTGACCAAAATTACTAAAATAATTATGTTTTCAAAAATTGGGGTGGTAGGTGCAGGTGCTATGGGTATTGGAATAGCTCAGGTTGCAGCAATGGCAGGCTGTGATGTTGTCTTATATGATATCAATACGGAGAACCTTCAAAAAGCCAAATCCATTCTCAGTGTATCACTTGGCAAGCTTTTAGAAAAGGGAAAAATAGATGTTGCCACACTAAATGCCGTAATAGGAAGACATTTTTATGCAGAGCAGCTATCCGTTTTTGCCGAATGTGAGTTAATAATTGAAGCAATAGTCGAAAACATGGATGCCAAAAAGGAATTATTTACACAGTTAGAAAAGGTAGTTTCAGAATCTTGTATTTTAGCCAGCAATACTTCCTCCCTTTCTATTACCGCTATAGCAAGCAAACTCAGGATTCCGTCAAGGTTCATTGGCATTCATTTTTTTAATCCGGCACCTGTCATGCAATTGGTAGAAGTTATACCTGCATTGCAATCCAAAGCCGAAACGGAAGAAAAGGTTAAAAAAAACATTGAAGCATGGGGAAAAATCGTCGTTCTTGCTAAAGATAGTCCTGGTTTTATTGTCAATAAGGTGGCCAGGCCTTATTATGGAGAAGCAATAAAAATTATGGAAGAAGGCATTGCAACTCCGCAAGCCATAGATTTTGCAATGACATCTATTGGAGCGTTTAAAATGGGGCCATTTGCGCTCATGGACTTTATTGGCCTTGATATAAACTATGCCGTAACGCAAAGTGTGTGGCAATCTTTTTTTTATGATACCCGTTATAAACCTTCATTTTCGCAAAAAAGGCTCGTGGATGCGGGCTATTTGGGAAAAAAGACTGGCAAAGGTTTTTATGATTACAGTCTTCCATTACCAGGTTTAGAAACAAATGAAGAAGAGGAAGCTCAATTGCAATATATTTTCAACAGAATACTCTGTATGCTTATCAATGAAGCAGCGGATACAGTACAAGCAGGCATTTGCACAGAACAAGACGTAGAACAAGCCATGCAGTATGGTACAAATTATCCAAAAGGATTGCTGGCATGGGCGAAGGAAATAGGGTATGAAGAAATTATCTATACTTTGGATAACCTTTATGACAGGTATCATGAAGATAGATATAGAGTTTCACCTTATCTAAGAGATAGGGTATCAATTCAGTAAAATATGGAAGCAAAAGATATAGTAAATAAGATGTACAAAAATGATGCTTTTTCTCAATGGTTGGGCATCAATTTTTTGGATATGGGTATAGGGTACTGTAAAATAAATATGATGGTACGCCCTGAGATGACAAATGGTTTTGGCATTGCTCATGGGGGCATAAGTTTTTCATTTGCAGATAGTGCTTTTGCTTTTGCATCCAATAGCCATGGACAGCACGCCGTTTCAATAGAAACATCTATATCGCACACCAAAGCTTTAATGGTAGGTGACACAATTACTGCTGAAGCTACACTCAAATCAAGATCAAAAAGGCTGGGCATTTATGATGTAGTGGTGAAAAACCAACAAGAGGAAATAGTGGCCCTTTTTAAAGGAACGGTTTTTATTAAAGACACTTATTGGGAGTGATGACACTCAAAATCAAAATATAAAATGAAAGTATGCAAAGGTACATAGTAATAATGGCAGGTGGTATAGGTAGTAGATTTTGGCCGTCTAGCACAGAAGACAAGCCAAAACAATTTTTGGATATACTTGGAACAGGCAAATCTCTCTTAAGGTTAACTTATGAAAGAAGCCTTAAAATCGTCAAAAAGGAAGAAATCATTGTTATGACCAATAAGAAGTATTATGCTTTGGTAAAACAAGAATTACCGGAACTGTCTGAAGATAATATTTTGTGTGAGCCATCAAGAAACGATACAGCACCTTGCATTGCCTATGCTGCATTGCACATCAAAAGCAGGAATGAAGATGCAAGTTTTGCTGTGCTTCCATCAGAC
>JAYUTD010000519.1:0-7548 GCA_043755305.1 Saprospiraceae bacterium | reverse complement strand
CTAAAGCTACTTTAATATATGTATTCAATGATTTCACTTGTTTCTTTTATTGATTACGAAAAAGGCCGGTATTTTGTGACCTTTATCCTATTGTTTCTTTATTAATTAACATATATCTTCACATTAGAACTAGAGGCCATTTTATCAAATAACTGCTGCTTCTTTTGTTTTATCAGGTCTCTTTTGCGTTCATTCAATAAAACCTTTTCTATTTTAGATTGAATATAATCAAAGGGTGGCTTTTGATTTTTATCTACGTATTCATTTACCGTAATAAAATATTCAAATCCTTTGTCTCTTTTCCTGATACTTTCTTCATTGTCAATTATATTCCTTGAGATAAAATTTTTAGGTAATAGACTCTCTAATTCTGAAATACTTTGCCATTTCGCGTCATCCAAATCATAATAATCAGCATTTTGTTTGCAAAACAAGGATATCGCCGCCCCATTGCCTTTTTTCCAGTCTTTGTAAAAATCGTCTAATCCCTTAACTCTTGAAGGTATCTTGGCCAACATAAATTTTGCAATAGGTTCACTTAATTCATATTCATCTGCATTTTCGTTATAATACTTTTCTTTCTGCTGCACTGTAATTACAGTATCTAATAGTTCATTTGCCAACCTTGTCTCATAATTGTATAATAAGAGAGAGGCTCTATAGTCTTCTATCATCTTATTGAGATTGATGTCCGCTGGCAAAGATTTTTCAGCTTCAATTATCATAAGCTGATCTTTGACCCAATTATTGATCAGGCCTTTCATAATCCTTATGCTGTCTTCGGAATCAGTGGACGAGCCTATCAAATTGGCTACTTCTGATTTTAACAATCTTTTATCGCCTACTTCTGCAACAAGAGGCTCTGAATCTGAATTCTTCATCAAACTTCCTTTGCATGAAAATCCAATTAATATAAAGGTCGATATGTAAATGAGTAACTTCAATTATTTTTTTATGAGTTTATTCAAAACATCACTTTTAACATCTATTTTATACTTATTGCTTAATTCTTTGATCCATTCTTTTTCTAAATATTCCTGGTAATCCGCGACTACATATCCTCTTGCTTCTTTAAGGACCTTATTTCTCACGGGAAATATTTTGGTTATAGTAGAAAATGTAAATGCACCATTTTCCTCATTTTTCTTGAGTGGGCTCGGACTAGAGATTTCCCACTTCAAATCGTTGAATCTTGGATTGCTTCTTTCTAATGTTTCTTCTACATAATTGACAATCTTATCTTTATTATTGAATTTTTTCAAGACCTTTTCAACATCGTTTTTCATTGAATATTTCAATACTTTTTCAGCTAGTTTTACATCATTTGTTGCAACAGTGTAAACCAAAAGATTTCCCTTCTCTTCCGTTTTATAATTGTTGCTGTTCTTTTGATAAAAATCAGCCAAGCCTACAGAATCTTGATTTGCTCTATCCCATACTGCCCTTTTGGTTGCTTCAAAGAGAAGAATACCTTCTTCGTATTCTCGCATTAATGCTTTAAAATCCGGGTATTTGATCTCGAGCAATTTTTGCTCGTAATCAATAGCCTTCTC
The DNA here is from genome assembly GCA_043755305.1 of Saprospiraceae bacterium. Lineage (GTDB taxonomy): Bacteria > Bacteroidota > Bacteroidia > Chitinophagales > Saprospiraceae > JADKBO01. The sequence goes on along the minus strand of JAYUTD010000519.1, from coordinate 5,995 downwards.
CTCCGAGAATTCAAGCAATAGGCTCTCAGTGACTTCCTTCAACACGCCTGGATTCTTATCGTATTTTAATCTTGTTTTAGTGTTCTTTTTACAAAACGAAGCAAAATCTGCAATAGAGTAAGGAGCATCTCCACCAAAACTAATTAGCGGTTCTTTCATTTCTATAGCTGACGATTCCGGTGTCCATTTGAATGTAAGAAATTCGTCGGAAAGACTAGATACATACTTATTGAATACTTCTCTATTCTCTTTGTATCTGGAGGATTTTTTAATGTCATCAACTAACTTTTTCTTTGCCATCAAAAATCGCTCATCCCTCTTTATTTTGCCTTCGTTCATTTTTTTGAAATTGGCATAATCCATCACATAGTCTATTTTTTTGACTCTTTTAATAATGTGCCACCCTGATTTTGTCAATATCGGCTTTGATATATCACCATCTTTAGCCAAGTTAAAGGCAGCCTCTTCAAATGCATTTTCATAAGTGTTTATACCAAAGACCGGCAAAAAACCCCCTGATTTATTTGTTTGCTTGTCGTCAGAGTAATTGCCACATACTAAGGCAAAATCTTCCCCTTTCATAAGTCTGTCGTAAGCTTCATCAATCTTCATTTTAGCCTCTTTGTCATCTTTTTTTATCATAATGTGGGCTACGCTTATAATGCCTTTTGCATTTCTTTTTTCTTCTACCTTGATTAGGTGATAACCTAATCTTGTCTTTATAGGATTTGATACTTTTCCTATAGGTAGAGTGTACATGCTGTTTTCCAAATCATAAAATCCTTCCGGCATCATAGCTGTCCAAAACCCAAGATCACCGCCATTGGCTCCTGAATTTTTATCGTCAGAATATTCTTTGGCTGCAATCTCAAATGATTTGCCTTTGTCTATTTCGGTCTTTATTTTGTTGATTTTTACTAGCCCTGCATTATTTAAAGAATCAGCGGCCTTTTCCGGCACACTTGCCAATATATGTTTGAATCTTACGTCCTGAGTTTGTCTTTCCTGCAATTCCTTTAAAAGGTGGTCCAAAATTTCCTTATCGGTCAAGTATGAATTTGCCAATTGTCTTTTATACCCTGCCAATTCCTCTTGTAAAGATTTTATTGTATCTAATTGCAATTCTTTTGCCCTCGCTACTTTCAACTTAAATTTGGAATATAGATCCAGGTATTCATCAAGAGATTTCTTGGTATAATTGGCATCTTTGCCATTGTTTTTTTCATAGATGTATCTAAATTCATCCACTGTAACAGGTCTATTGTTGACAGTCATTAATACTTCATCTCCCTTTTGTCCATAAATGCTAGCAGCAACCGTTAAGATTAAAAGGACAGAAAATAATTTATAGTTCATTGATTTATAGTTTATTTTTGGATTGCAAAAATAACGTATTTTATTCAAAAATTATTCTCGAAACCGCAATTCTTTATACCATGGTTACCCGGCTGCCCTTATTTAAATTTTCAAAATAAAATACTAATATTGGTCGGTTTACTTAGTGTATATTCTATCAATGAAAGTATTTAAGTCATTTAACTAATAAATAGGGTGGCACTGACTTATAACTAATAGCTATAAGTCAAAACAATTAAAAAATTAATTTTTTGTTAATTTTTTAATTAAACCCATTTAATAAATACATATTGAAGAAATAGGGATAGCCCAATGCCATCCCTATCTACGGTGTTTTTACCTTATTACAGTAACATCGCCGGCATAAACCTTGCTGCCTATTATATTGACGTCTATTTCAAATACATAAGCATATACTCCAGGGACGACATCCTTTCCATTGAATTGACCGTTCCACCCCAATTCAGGCTTGTTAGGTTCAAAATTGGAATTAATAAACATGAGATTGCCCCATCTGTCATAAACACTTAGCTTTTTAATCAATTTGACCTGATCGTTGCCATAAAGTGTAAATCCTCCATTGCTGCCAGAGTTGGTATTAATGACATTTGGTATTGTGACCACGTTTGGTTTTGAAATAATCAGACGCACTTCTGCCAGGCCCTTACACCCAAATATATCTTCTATTTCTATCTTATAACTGATGTCCTCGCTGATCACTACAATAGGGTTTAAACAATCTATACAACTTAAATTATCTATCGGTGTCCATGTAATTTTTTTAATATTCTCTAAAGGTATATTTACCAATGTATTCAATCTTATACTATCCCCTGCTTTGACAAAAATGGTAAGCGGTATTTTAATATCAATTTCGTTTTCAAAAGATTCAACTTTTACGGTATCCTCATTTGTACATCCATTGTCAGTATCGGTTAAAACAAGATAATAAATGCCTGGATTGAAAATATCGATGCCAGATTGGCTATTGGAAATTACCTTCTTGTCTTTATCTTTCCATTCATATGTAATGTTTGGCCCTACTTGCGAACCATTCGGGCTAAGGAATACTTTCTCGGTAACACAATCCAAAGTGTCATCAATCGAAAGATTAATAATAGGGTATTCAATGAGTGATTTAATAATTAACTCTGATTGGCTCTGGCAGCCCGATATTGTGTCTGTGACAATCAAAACATAATCCCCCTTGCTACTTATTTCTATGGTTTTATTGGTTGAAATTATTTCACCATTTGACTTCCATATATAAGTTAAATGCTCTTGAATATCACTAAATAAAATAATTTTTTTGATCACACAATCAAATATTGTGGTAGGCTTAGCTTGAATGGCGCTGGAAGGTTCGCCGTCATTTTTAAGGACTTCTGAAACTACTTTTGATGAACTACATCCTGTCAAAGAATTGTAAGCTCTAAAGTAATATTTACCTGCTTTACTAACCTTAAGCGTAAGTTCTGTGCCTATGACTGTACCAGATTCATCCGTCCACTCATATTTTAAGTTAATACCTACAGCAGTAGCGGTAATTGTTACTTCTTTTACCTGACATGTCAGTGCCAATTCTCTTGTCACTGTGACCACAGGGAGGTCGGCATCAATAGTTACCACTACAGAATCAGTGGCTTTGCACCCATCGCTGTAGTTGGCAATGAAAAAATATTTGCCTGGTTGACCAGCATTATAACTCAAAGCATTTGTTATCACCTTGCCATTCAATACCCATGAGAAATTACCGGATGCTGAACTATTGGCTGTTAATAAAATCGAATTTTGGGTACATGATATTTGGCCACCATTGCCGGCATCGACAGTTTGCTTGCATTCAGAGCAAGACAATGGTACGGTAATACTAACTTGTTTTTTACAATTTGGGCTATTCTCATAATAAACTAAAAATGAACTTATCGCATCTTTGATTTTAAATGGCCCAAGTTTCGTATTGTTACCAACATTGCCAGTCACATTTAGCTGATCAATTTTCCACTTTGTATTGTTGCCTGAAACCAAAATATCAAAATAATATTCATCATCTTCCGCTGTGTTATTGGTACCTGCATTGTTACATATAACATTAGATACCACCACATCTATTACACACGGTCCAGAACATGGTGCCAATATTGGTGTCTGGATACTTGCAGTACACGCCCCGTTGCTGTTGTCTTTTATATCAATTTTATGTATGATATTATCTGCAGTAAAAGGAATAACCAACGCTTGTCCATAGGTACCCGTATAGGTCTTTGAATCAACAGTTGCTGTGTATTTGGTAGAAGTGCCACCATTCGAAATGTTGACCATTATGCTCACAGTGTAAGTATCATCTCCAGTATCACTTGTCGTACCTCCATTGTTACAATCAAATGTAAGTACAGTGGCATTGACATTGCATGGTACTGAACATGGAATCAATAAGTCAGTCTGGACACTTCCCTTACATTCTATACTGATTGCATCAATTACACTAATGAGGTGAGTCTTGCCATCCGCAGGTAAAGTGATGACAAGGTTAGTTCCATAAACACCATTGTATTTTTTACCATCCACTGTAGCCTCATAGGAGTCAGAAGTACCGCCGTTGATCAGTTTTGCCCCTATCGTTACCTGATAGATATCATCACTACTGTCATTCGTAGTACCGTTATTACTGCAACTTACATTTAGAATTTTTACCTCTACTTCACAAGGGCCACTGCAGGGAACGAGTGCATTTATATCCAATACATCTTTACACTCCCCTTTTATATTATCTACAATAGTCAATTTGTGGGGTAAATTATCTGCCGGCAATGTAATTTTCAAAGAAGTATTGTACACTCCGCCAAACATGGAGCCCGATTCAGTAATCACCTTATATCCAGTAGAAGTACCTCCATTGGTAAGCGATGCTTTAATAGTGATTTCATAGTAATCATCGGTTGGAGAAGGGCTGCTATTTGGATTTTTACAATCTATAGATTCAATAACAGCAGCAAGTATACATTGATCAGAACAATTGTTGAGAGGACCCACGTCTTCATTATCGCTGCATTGTATGTCCGCATTGTCTACTATCCTGATATTGGCCACTTGATTTGTTGCAGGAATATTGATCATATGGTCAATGCCATAGGCAAACTGGCCTTTTAATATATTGTCTACATAAAGATTATATTGGTTATTGTTTGCCCCGTTTAAAGCTGTAGCCGAAAATTTAAATTCATAATAATCATCCGTAGGATCGCTTGGAGTGTTGTTTCCATTGCATGTCAATGAAATGATTTTTAAATCCGCTACACATGTGGTAGAACAAGAAGTCAAAGGGCCTATAGATCTTGTTGCGGTACAACCACGCAAAACATCTTCGACTGTAAAATCAATCGTTATGCCATTTGCAGGCAAAGTAAAAGTAATGTCAGTATTGTAGGCATACGTCGCTGAAAATCCATTGCTTCCGGTCAAGGTGTAATTACCAGCGGCATTTAGATTGTTTTCAACCCTGACCGTTACTTTATATACATCATCATTTGGATTTGATAAAGTACCTTTATTGTCACATTCTATCTTGAAAGTTTTTATCACAATCAATAGTCCCGGATCTATAGTTACACTGTTTTGAGACCTGCATCCATTTTGATTTTCTGTGACCAATATATAATTGCCAACATCAAGACCTGTAAAAGTATTATTGCTTGTCCATCCCTGATTATTGAGGTTGTACTGATAAGTGCCCGGGGCTACATTATTTACAACAATTTTACCATCTTTTGCCCCGATACAAGACTCCGGACTTTCTACAACCGTAGATACAGGGCTCGGCCACAAGGATAAGACGACCGTTCCGACATTTTTACATCCAGAGTTACTGACAACAAGGGTATAAATGGTTTGAGGATTTGAAATATTTGTATAATTAACCGGTAATGGATTGAGGCCACTTTGCGCATCAGCCATCGTCAAATGAAATGAAACTGTGTTCGCCAATGAGGACACATCATCTATTAATGTGGTTAAATCAAAAGATTCTTTTCCATCATTGTTATCGTCACAAAGTGTGTATGTTACATCTTGTACTATAGGTTTTGGGAATACTTCTACATCTATCTCAAACCTACTCAGACTATAACAGTCCGTTAGAGGATTGTAAGTTTCTACATAGTATTTATATATTCCCGGAATGCCATTGGTATGTGTATAATTGAGACTATTGGACACCAATGCAGTTCCTCCTGCAGGCTGGATAAACCAATTGGCTTGCATTCCTGAAGGTACCGTAACGTTCATGAGGATACTAAGGGATGCTGCCTCGCAACTGCTGTAATAGGCTGGACCTATTGGCTCAGGCACGAAAGGACAGGAGCAATCGGGTGCATTGATGCTTAGCGTAGTTTTGCAGACACCATTTGCGGTAGTAGCTTGGATCATTACTGCCTGGCCCTGTGGAATATTGAACACCCTCACGGTGTCATTTGTCAACTTCTGAACAGTGCCCAAGTTGGAAGTAACATTTGTAGCTTTAGTGATCACTTTGACTTCGTAAGTACCGCCTATAATACATGCAACGCCCGCTAATTTCAAATCAATTTGACCAGTTACAGCGATGGTGAACAAAGCAGTATCCGGAGGGCAGCTGGCCTGG
>JAYUTD010000518.1:0-3028 GCA_043755305.1 Saprospiraceae bacterium | reverse complement strand
TGATGGCATTGCTGCCTGATGAAAGCTGATAGGCATTGGGTAGTAGATTTCTATAGGTAAATCTGAAATGATCCAATCTTAAACCGGCATTGATAGAGAAATGGCCAAAGTCCAGCGTGGATGATGCAGTCGCAAATGAATTGGTCTCGGCTACGTTTCCAAAATTGATCTGGTTTAAGGTGGTTGACCTCAATTTTGTGTAGGAAAGTTCATTATCATTGACATTATCCTGTCTGAGACCCGCAGAAAATCTATTTACCAAATCAAATTTTCCAAGATTGATTTCATTTGCGTAATCAAAGTTGGCGCCAAAGATATTTCTACTTTCTTTTTGCTTGATCTGGTCGCCATTGACAGTGTCTCTTTTGAAAAAGGTAAAATTGGAAAATAGCTCAAAATCGTACTTTGTAAAAAATACCGTTGAATTTATTGTAGTATGAGTATTGAGGTATTTCTGATGGGTGAATGCAAAATTTTGTCTGGATGTACTGCCGCCTTCTTTATCATCTATGGCTCCAAATCTGGTGATGAGCTTCCTGTCTATTGCTCTTTGAGGCACTTGTCCCGAGGCATCCCAGCCACTTGAAAAATGGGAAGCTATAAAAGATATCTTTTCATCGTCATTGATATTATGGCAAATTTTGGAAAGCAAATTGAATCTGTTGAAAGCCTGAGAAGAGATAAAAGGGCCATCAGTCAAAGCGTATTCTGTAGCGACATAAGCTTTTGTCCTGGTATTTGTATTTGGTGTAAGGTTGACTAAAGCAACGTTGCGCAAGGTGTTGAATTGACCAAGTTCAACACCAATAAAATTGTTTTTCAATACGTCTTTTGTTTTAAAAGCTACATACCCGGCTGTTGTGAGATTGCCTTTGGATACTTCATAAGGCCCTTTGCCATAGTCTATATTGTCTACTGTTTCAGGGATGACAAAATGGAGGTCTGCGTAGCCCTGTCCATGGGCGTGTGATACCATGTTGACAGGCATACCATCTACAGAAATACTTATGTCTGTGCCATGATCCACATCAAAACCACGTAAGAAAATTTGTTCGGCCTTACCTCCACCTGCATGCTGACCGATGATGAGGCCAGGTACCTGGCGCATGAGTTCCTGTGCACTATTGACAGGATTTTTCACGATATCGATACTGGATATGGTATTATATACAGATCTTCCTGAAGTAACGGTAACATTTTCCAACTCAAATGTTTTTTCCTCCAATTGTACCTTAAGTTTTTCCACAAAACTTTTACTTTTCAAAATACAGGTATTTGTTTCATGTAAAAAATGTTGAATGGTCAATGTATCCCCTTGTTTTGCATTTTTTATAAAAAAATTACCATTTTCATCTGTATGGGTATGGACAGAATTTGAGTTTATTATGATGGTGGCATTGTCTATGGCCCGGCCCACTTTATTGGTGATTTGACCAGAAATGGTTTGTCCGGATGCGGCAAAAGTGAAAAATGCAAATAGCAAGGTGTAAAATTTCATTTTGGTAATTAATCTTAATGTAATTCTATATACGAAGTTTGTGAAATTTCGGTTTTAAAATAATGAAATAACATTTTATAATTATGTTTGAATCAGGATAAACGCAGCGTCGACAAAATCCTTATCTTTGATTTATGCCTTTGGTATTTGTCAAGCAAACAAAATTTGGTAGTGGAAAAAAAGTTAGAACGTATTGTAGGCTATGATTTGGCCAGGGCTTATGCCATACTTGGCATGTATATGGTCAATTTTAATTTTTGCTTTGGCAATCTATATGACAAAAGTTTAGCGGGCAGATTTCTTTCTTTATTTACAGGCAATTCTACTTCGATATTTATTATGTGTGCGGGGATAGGATTGACATTAATGGCTCATAAGGGTCATGACAATACGACTGAACAAAAAAGGAAAACAAGGTCTGTAGTACTTAAAAGGTCGTGGTTTCTTTTATTTACAGGTCTTTTGCTTTATAGCTGGTGGCCTGGAGATATTCTGCATTTTTATGGTGGGTATATGCATATTGCAGCATTTATTTTATTTGTACCCAGGCGATATTACATTTGGTCAATCCTAGGAATACTTTGTCTTTACCATATTGTGTTGTTTATAATACCTGTAGAGACAAGTTGGAATCTGGAGACTTTTGAGTACATAGACTTTTGGACTCCACTTGGGTTATTGAGAAATTCGTTGTACAATGGATGGAATTCTATATTGCCTTGGTTCTCCTATTTTTTGCTTGGTATGTGGCTGGGCCGGCTTGATTGGAGGGACACAGGAATGCGAAAAAAAATGGTTGTAGTGGCATTGATCCTATTATGTATAATGAAGGCGGTAAGGTTTTACATTGAGTACAATGGAATAATGGGAAATACGGGGTATTTTTTCATGTCTGATTATTTTCCGCCTTTTCTTCCGTTTTTATTGATAACGGCATCATTTGGAATAGTAATGATAAATGTTTGTTTGTGGTTAGGTGAAAAATATGGCAGTAAAAGGGTAATTGTTTGGCTGGCCAATACGGGAAGAATGACGTTGAGCCACTACGTAAGCCATTTGACCATTGGTATTGTAAGTATAATCGCCATTACAGGCAAAGAGTATAGCGGTCTTTTGAATAATAGTCCATTATATCCATCGTATATAGTTTTAAGCGCATCGGTCTATTATCTTTTTTCAATACTATGGGGTAATATGTGGTTGAAACACTTTAAAAATGGGCCAATGGAAATGATGATGAGAAGGTTTTCTTCTTAGGTTATTTGCCTTTGAAGTCAGGCTTTCTTTTTTCGATAAAAGCCTGAACGCCTTCTTTGTAATCTTGTGTAGAACCAGCTTTGGTTTGCAAGGCATCTTCCAGTGACAATTGTTGGTCAATGTTGTTGCCATAGCTATGGTTGAGGGCTTCTTTGGTGAGCCAGAAGGATAAGGTAGGCATTGAAGCCAGGGCTTGCGCAATCTTCCAGGATTCTTCTGCAAAGGTATCGTCAGAAAAACATTTGTAGATCATATTCATTTCGGCAGCTTCTT
>JAYUTD010000517.1:0-7560 GCA_043755305.1 Saprospiraceae bacterium | reverse complement strand
CATTGTGTATAGAAAACTAAAAATTAGCTATATACACATATAATAATTATCATATATGTATTTTTTGACTGATGAGGTTTTGATTGCCTGAGTATTAAAAGACTATCAATACCTAAAATGTAAATATTTTGCGAAACAACTTAAAAAGTTTAAGGACAATTTTGGTTTTCAATAGCAATGCTCGGTTTAAATAAGAAATTGGCTTAAGGAATACTTTTTTAAAGGAACAATAATAGGGCCTTACGGTATTCTTTATATTAACTTAACATAGCGATAGGGTCAAGTGTCCAATATTTAGTAATTTTACACCCGTATTCTTACATGAATAAAAAATATTTAAAATCGATATGGTAACGAATCCAATGCAAGTTAAGATCTTATTGGTGGATGACGAACCAGACATCCTTGAGTTTTTAAGCTATAATTTGCAAAAAGAGGGCTACATAGTTCACACTGCCAGCAATGGGGATGAAGCTTTGGAAATTGCAGATAGGATCAAACCTAGTATAGTAATTTTGGACTTGATGATGCCAGGCAAAGATGGTATTGTGACTTGTGGTTTGATGAGGGAAAACCGTAATTTGAAAGATACATTGATTTTATTTCTAACTGCAAGAAGTGAAGATTATCTTCAAATAGCTGGTTTGGACATTGGGGCAGATGATTTTATAACTAAACCTATTAAACCTAAAATTTTAGTCTCAAAAATCAAGGCTTTATCACGAAGATTAAGAGGCGAAGACAACAAAGATGTTTTTATTTATGGAGATCTCATTATAGATCGGGAAAAGTTTAAGGTAACTTACAAATCAAATGAAATAGTGCTTACAAAAAAAGAGTTTGATTTGTTGCAACTTTTGGCATCAAAACCAGGTAGGGTTTTTGAAAGAGATTATATTATGAATGAAGTATGGGGAAGAGAGGTAATTGTTGGTGATAGAACGATTGATGTGCATATGAGCAAGCTACGTGAAAAGCTTGGCGATGACCTTATCAAAACTATCAAAGGTATGGGTTATAAGTTTGAATTGTAGGAGACAATCAAAAGTTGTGTAAGATTTGCATAACTCTTATTCGTGAAAACTGTAAAAACAATAGTATCTTTGCAGTTAACAATATTTCATGTTATTTTTTTTAATTACAATAATAATTCTACTTCTCTTTATAAGCGCAAGTTTTATTTACTACAGACATGCCGTTGTTAAGAAAATCAATTTTTTAATTGATAAACTTGATCAATTCAATAATCAAGTGAAAAAGGACAATCCTTTTATAGATGAATATACGGATGAAAAAAAACCATCGATTGAAAAATTAAAATCGAGGATTGAAGATTTTATATTTGAACGCCAAAACGAGGTAGACCACATCAGCAAGTTGGAACAGTACAGAAAGGAATACCTTGGTAATGTAGCACATGAGTTAAAAACACCAATATTCAACATTCAGGGATATATTGAAACTTTGGCAGAAGGTGGCATATATGATGAAAATATCAATATGGTATATATAAAAAGAGCTGAAAAAAATGTGGCCAGGATGATCACAATTATAGATGATCTGGATGCAATTACCCAATTAGAAGGTGGACACTTAGTATTGGATATAGAACAGTTTGATTTAAGAATTCTTGCCAAAGAGGTTATAGAAAGCCTAGAACTCACAGCAAAGAAAAAAAACATTGAATTAAAATTTAATAGAGAATACCTTAATCCAGTGTATGTCTACGCTGATAGGCACCGAATCCGTCAAGTTCTGGTTAATCTGCTGACAAATTCAATTAAGTACAGCCTTGAAAATGGGATCACAGAAATATCGTTTATTAAAATCAAAGACCTGGTCGAAGTTTTTGTCAAGGATACCGGAATCGGCATTGCACCTGAGCATCTTCCAAGATTATTTGAACGATTTTATAGAATTGATAAAGGAAGGTCCAGAGAGCAAGGAGGCACAGGTCTGGGATTGGCCATCGTCAAACACATCATTGAAGCCCATGATAGTAGCATTACAGTATCAAGTAAGGTTGGTATGGGTACGACATTTAGATTTTTATTAAAGGGAGAAGCATTTTGATTGGCTGCTTAATTATTTTTTAAAACCATAGATCAATCTATTTGTTTATTTTTAATGAATTTTACTTTATCAAATATATTTACAAATCATCTCAGCCGAGATCCAGATCCATCCAACCAAAGAAGGCAGGTACTCAATTCATGCTTCTCGATAGTCCATCCATGTCCTAGTAGTAAGCCGGTACTGATCGCTTATTCCGATGAAGTTGCTGCAATGATAGGGATTGATGAAAATGAAGTACAAAAAGAAGAATTTTTAGAAGTATTTGCTGGGAATAAAGCAATTGAGGGTGCAATACCTTATGCTATGTGCTATGGTGGTCACCAATTTGGCCATTGGGCGGGCCAGTTAGGTGATGGCAGGGCAATCAATATAGCTGACATTATTCACAACGGTACGTTTTTTACGCTTCAACTAAAAGGCGCTGGCCCGACTCCCTATTCAAGATCTGCTGATGGCCTGGCCGTGTTGCGTTCTTCCATAAGAGAATTTCTGTGCAGTGAAGCCATGCACTTTCTAGGTGTTCCCACTACAAGGGCTTTGAGCATTATAGCTACCGGTGACAATGTACTGCGTGATAAAATGTATGATGGCAATGCTGCTTATGAACCAGGGGCTACAGTTTGCAGGGTCGCTCCCAGTTTTGTCCGATTTGGTAATTTTGAAATATTTGCAGCTCGGCAAGACATTGACAACCTCAGATCATTGACAAATTTTACCATCCAGCATTTTTTCAAGCATCTGGGCACTCCGTCAAAAACCACCTATTTGCAATTTTTAAAAGAAGTGGCCGATACAACATTAGCTATGGTCATCCACTGGCAGCGAGTCGGATTTGTACATGGTGTAATGAATACAGACAATATGTCCATTCTTGGATTGACCATTGATTATGGTCCCTATGGTTGGTTGGAAGATTTTGATCTAAGCTGGACACCCAATACTACAGATGGACAAGGCAAAAGATATGCCTATGGCAATCAACCAAATATTGCCCTGTGGAATTTGATGAAATTGATGAATGCGTTGTATCCATTGATTGAGGATGTTGAGCCACTCCAGGAAATACTCAATGATTTCAATACTGCTTTTACCAGGGATTATACTGCTATGATGGCATCTAAACTTGGTTTGGAAACAGTCAATGACGAAGTAAAACAACATGTACAGAAATTGATCGAATTAATGCAGATGCAAGAGATCGACTATACCATCTTTTTTAGAAATCTGGCGAATATTTTGAAAAACGATGATACCGTTGAAATCCCTGATTGTATCAAGTTTTCGTTTTATGATGATAAAGCCATGGATACAGAAAAGTGGTTGTCATGGTTGAAGGAGTATCGACGGATTTTGAAAGCTGAATCGACTACAGACAATCAAAGAGCGTTGCGAATGAACGCTGTCAACCCAAAATATGTCCTCAGAAATTATATGGCACATGAGGCCATAAGTCTTGCAGAAAATGGTGATTATTCCCTTGTCAACGATTTTCTTACAATGTTGAAAAAACCCTATGATGAGCAAGCGAATTACAATAAATGGTTTGCCAAAAGACCAGAATGGGCCAGGGTAAAAATAGGGTGTAGTATGTTGAGTTGCAGCTCATAATGTATTTAATTATTGTATCTATGTATATATTAAAAGGGGAGATATGCCACTTCTTACAATTTAATATTTTTTTAGCTATCTTTACAATATGGAGATACCCATTCATAAGTGGAAGCTAGATTTTAATCTTGGAAGAGCTACTTCCTATGATAGAATTGGCCGTATTTTTCCTGAAGGTATAGATGCAGGAAAATTAAAGTACCAAAAAGAAGACCGTAGTCCTTATCTGGCAGCTGGTATTCTTCCATTTTTAAGAGGTCCGTATGCTACGATGTACAAAATAAGGCCATGGACCATAAGACAATATGCGGGGTTTTCTACAGCAGAAAAAAGCAATGAGTTTTATAAAAAAAACCTCGCAGCTGGTCAAAAAGGGCTTTCTGTTGCGTTTGATTTGGCTACACATCGCGGATACGATAGCGATCACCCAAAGGTGACAGGTGATGTAGGTATGGCAGGAGTTGCCATTGATTCCATTGAAGATATGAAAATATTATTTGATGGCATACCACTGGATACAATGTCAGTGTCAATGACGATGAATGGAGCGGTTATTCCTATATTGGCTTTTTACATTGCCGCTGCAAAAGAATCAGGTGTAAGTATGGATAAGCTCACCGGCACCATTCAAAATGATATCCTCAAAGAATTTATGGTGAGAAACACCTATATCTATCCTCCAGGCCATAGTATGCGGATCATTTCTGATATTTTTGCATTTACAGCGGAGCATATGCCAAAATTCAATAGCATTTCTATTTCTGGCTACCACATGCATGAAGCCGGAGCGTCGGCAGATCTGGAGTTGGCTTACACACTGGCTGATGGCTTAGAGTATTTAAAGACTGGATTGGCCGCAGGAATTCAAATCGATAGCCTGGTAGGCAGGTTTTCATTCTTTTGGGGCATTGGTATGAATTTTTTGATGGAAGTAGCTAAACTACGTGCTGCAAGAATGCTGTGGTCGGAGATGTTGGCTCCATTTGATATAAAAAAAGAAAAAAGTTTTGCACTTCGCACCCATTGTCAAACTTCAGGCTATAGTCTTACGGCCCAGGATGTGTATAACAACATTTCCAGAACAGCGATAGAAGCCGCGGCAGCAGTATTTGGTGGCACGCAATCGCTGCATACCAATTCTTTGGATGAAGCCATTGCTTTGCCTACGGACTTCTCCGCTAAGTTGGCAAGAGATACTCAGATTATGTTGCAAAAGGAAACTGGCATTTGCCAAATTGTAGATGCATGGGGCGGATCCTATGTGATGGAATACCTGACCGATCAATTGGTGCAAAAAGCAAGAGTGCACATGGCGGAAATAGAATCCTATGGAGGTATGGCAAAAGCCATAGAATTGGGCATACCAAAAATGAGGATAGAAGAGTCAGCTGCAAAAAAACAAGCTCGTATAGACTCTCGACAAGAAAATGTCATCGGAGTAAATTTATTCCGGCAGGAAGAAAATCAAAACGATATACCCATACACCAAGTGGACAATAGCGCAGTACTGAAAAACCAAATAGATAAGCTCCACAAGTTAAAAGCAAACAGAAACAATGATGATGTAAAGACTGCATTGTCAAATATTTCAGAATGTGCTAAAAGCGGCAATGGCAATCTGCTGGAGTTAGCTATTAATGCTGCTGATGTTAGAGCGACCTTAGGCGAAATTAGCGATGCGATGGAGGTTGCATTTGGCAGATACCAGGCACATCATCAAACTATATCTGGTGTTTATTCAAAAGAAATATTGATGGATACAAAATTTAACTATGCTAGAGAGTTGTCTGATCAGTTTGCCAAATTGGAAGGCCGAAGGCCTCGCATCATGATAGCTAAACTTGGACAGGATGGACACGATAGGGGTGCGAGGGTTATCGCGACAAGTTTTGCCGATTTGGGTTTTGACGTTGACATTGGCCCACTTTTTCAGACTCCGGAAGAAGCAGCAAAACAGGCTGCAGAGAATGATGTACATATTCTTGGTATAAGTTCTTTAGCAGCTGGGCATAAAACATTGGTGCCTCAGACGCTCAATGCATTAAAAGCGATAGGAAGAGAGGATATTATAGTTATCGTAGGAGGTGTGGTACCAACCCAGGATTATCCTTTCTTATTTGAAAAAGGAGTTGCAGCCGTTTTTGGCCCGGGAACAATAATATCTGAAGCGGCCATTGAAATTCTAACTCTTCTAATCACACGATTTGAAAATTAATGTATGGCTTTAAATAAGTTTGATTTTTTGATAGAAGCCATGAGAAACTGGAAACAATCAGGTACCATTACCCAAAGCTCACCAAATTTGTGTAAAGCAATGGTAGAGCATCTTGACCCACTTAAAGATAAAATTGTTGTAGAGTTTGGTGCAGGAGATGGAGTTATAACAAAATATATATTGGAAAAATTGCCCGTTGATGGGAAGTTGTTTTCATTTGAGATCAATGATGCGCTGTTTGAACAAATGAATAATATCAATGACAATAGACTGGTACCTATTTATGACAGCGCTGAAAATCTTGGGTTTTATTTAGAAATAGCAGGTGTTGCTCAGGTAGACAGCATTATTTCCTCCATACCTTTTGTTGTGTTGCCTACAGAACTTACCATCTCCATACTTGAAGTGTCCAAAAAATATCTAAAACATGGTGCTTTATTTGTTCAGTTCAATTATTCGAAAGTATTAAAGGGAGTGTATAAATCTGTATTTCATAATTACACTACGAAATATGTTTTTATGAATACGCCACCTGCTTTTGTATTTAAGTGTATTAGAAAATAGGTGGTGGTACAGGCACAAAAAAAAGAGACTTAGCATAGCCAGGCCTCTTCGGATATTAAATATATTTCAATTATTCCTTAATTATTTTAAGCACTGATCTGCCTTCTGAACTTGAAACTTCAACCAGATACAATCCTGCTATTAAATTGTTGGTGTAGAGTACATTGCTATTGGATGTTGTCATTACTTTACCATACATATTATAGACCTTAACTTCAGAAATAGAGGCATCGCATACAATGTACAATTTATCGTTGACTGGGTTGGGAAATGCTTTAACCACATGTTTATCTGCATTAACCACACCATTTATGATCGTCTTTGCATATACCTTAACAGTCATTGCCAGTGCTTTACATCCAAATAAATCTGTAAACTGAAATGTAGTATTTCCTTCAGAGATACCAAGTACAATGCCTTCATCATTTATATCAGCAATATTTTTATCATATCCAGTCCATTGACCTTTATTGCTGGCTTTCAGTTCGATGGTTTGTCCAACTTCTACAGAGTCAGTGTTGAGGTAACTTACCGTGGGGTTTGCTTTGATATCAATTGAGATCGCATCAGAAGGACATCCGGTGGCTGCAGCTATGAAAATTACTTTTGCTTTACCTTCTTTTAATCCTTTTAGCACATTCCCTTCAATACTAATTACATCACTACTAAAATTATTCCACGTACCCTGCATTGAACCATTGACTTGAGCAAGATCAATTGACCCGTCGAGACATAATGTACTTGAAAAGGATGTAAAAATTGGTTTAGGTTTGACGATAAGCTCATTACTAGTAGCTTTGCAACCAAAGGCATTGGTTGCTATGAATCTTGCACTACCGCTATTGATTGCATTTATAATTATATTGTCTGTTGTGGCATTAATGGTAGCTATATTGGTATTGCTCGACTGCCAATTAAATCCGCCTGAATAATTTACTGACAAAGCAGAACCCGGGCAGGTTTCTCCGAATGTAAGGAAACCAATCTCAGGCAATTCATTGACCACAATTTTGATTGCTCCATCTCCTTGTTTTGAAGTCAAATAAATAGTTGCGGTTCCTTTTCCATTTGCGGTAATTCGTCCATTATCTTCTACC
>JAYUTD010000516.1:0-7571 GCA_043755305.1 Saprospiraceae bacterium | reverse complement strand
GGGCATAGCAATAGACACAACCATGCTCACAACCCTGGTAAGGATTCAAAGAATATTCTAGGCCTATATCCGGACTATCTACTTTGTTTACTATAGTTTTGGGGTAGGTTTCAATTATCTTGGTCTTTATTTCCGGCTCATCTTCGTCCCCTTCATAACGGATAACCATCTCTTTTCCTCTTATTTCGCCGGAAAATGGATTGACTGGGTTCAATTGGGCACCTCTTCCTTTATGGTATTGATTGGATACTGGTAGTTCAATTCTCATATTAGTACAATTTATAATTCAAATATAAGACAAATAACTTGTCATTTTATCTTTTACGACAAAATAAATGTAAATTATTATCTATATTCCAATTTAACAAGGTGCTATAATAGGTGATATAGTTTTTTAAACGTTTGACTATCAGTATATTTAGAATAATTGGTTTAAGATGACAACTTATTCGTCGCATTTTTTAATCTTTAGTCGTTCATTGATAAATTCTATATCTTTAAGCTTTAAAAATTAAATATAAACTTTTGAAAGTAGATTGGAAAAAAGGACCAGGCTTCAAAAGGATTGACCAAATCAATCTACCGGAATATACAAGAAGTACTTTAGACAACGGAATACAATGTATTGAATTGAATCAGGGTACGCAGGAAGTATTTAAACTTGACATCGTATTTAGAGGGGCTAGATTGTTGGAGCACAAAAAAATAGTATCAAAATTTACGTCTCAGTTAATGCGGGAAGGTACAAAACAATTCACTTCTCCTGAGATAGCAGAGGCCATTGATTTTTATGGCGCCAGTTTGAGAATGGCGGCAAACCTGGACTACAATTTTATTTCTTTATCGGGATTATCCAAGCATTTAACCAAGCTTATGCCGGTTCTCGCTGATGTATTATACGAGCCGCTATTTCCGGACAACGAGGTAGAAAAAAGTAAAAAGAATTCCATTCAAAAACTGCAAATGGATCTTTCAAAAAATGAATTGGTCAATTACCGCGTCTTTACTGAGACTATTTTTGGCAAAGAGCATATATATGGATACAATACCGAGGAGATATACATAGAAAACATAAGTCGTGAAGACTTGATCAAACATCATGCCCATGCTTTTGGTACAGACAATTGTTTTATGTTGCTCGGAGGTAAACTGCCTTCTGATGCCATGACCATATTGAATCAATCGCTTGGGCAAAATAAAGTAAATTCCGTCCCTTTTGAATTACCAGGGCATGTGCCACTCACCAATTATCAGCAAATAAAAGTAAATTCTAAAAATGAGCATCAGGCATCTATCAGAATAGGCCGAAAAATGTTTAACAAGCATCATCCTGACTTTGGGGGCTTCTTTGTATTAAACACTATCCTTGGCGGCTATTTTGGGTCGCGATTGATGGAGACTGTCAGAGAAGACCTGGGATTGACCTACAATATTTATTCTGTGCTCGATAACATGGTATATGACGGCTATTTTTATATCGAAACTGATGTAACTATTGAGTCTATTTCCAAGACTATAGACGAAATATACAATCAAATGGAACTATTGAAACTAGAACCGGTAAAAGAAGAGGAATTGACTATGGTTAAAAATTACTTATTGGGTAATTTTTTGAATTTAGTAGATGGTCCACTCAATACGCTTTCTTTTTTAAGGTCTATGGAATTGGATTATTCCAATAAAGCGGATTTTGATGAACTTGTGCATAAAATAAAAGAGATTGATGCTTATAGCATACAGCAATTGGCTATTGCCTACTTTGACAGGCAGCACATGGTAGAAGTTATAGTAAGTAAATCGGAAAACAATTAATCTAAATTGCGGTTGAATATAAGTAGGTTTTATTTTTACAATCAAATTATAGTTTTACATTATTAAGTATGTATTCATCATTACGTGAGGCTGTCAATGATCTTGAAAAAAACAAGCAATTGATCAGGATCAAATCTGAAGTAGACGGGAATTTGCAAGCAGCAGAAATACATCGTAGAATATTTGATTCCGGGGGACCGGCTATTTTATTCGAAAAAATAAAAGGCAGTCCATTTCAAGCAGTTTCCAATATATATGGTACGATAGAAAGAACTGAATTTTTATTCAGAAAGACATTGCCGGCCGTCAAGCAAATAATGGCTTTAAAGGCCAATCCGGCATTGTTTTTTAAATCCCCTTTGAAATACTTAACTGCACCTTTCACCGCTTTTAAAGCGCTACCCAGAAGATCTTTTTTAAGCACTCCTATCAAATATGGAACCACGAGGATTTCTTTGTTGCCCCAGATTAAATCATGGCCTATGGATGGCGGGGCATTTGTCACTATGCCGCAAGTATGTACCATGCCACCCTATGAAAAAAGCATCATGAAGAGCAATATCGGTATGTACAGAATTCAACTTTCTGGCAATCAATATGTCGAAGACAATGAAATAGGCCTTCACTATCAATTGCATAGAGGCATAGGAATACACCATCAAGCCTATAACCAAAGTGACGCACCATTTCGATGTAGCGTATTTATTGGAGGGCCACCATCCCATGCGTTCTCAGCCATAATGCCTATGCCAGAAGGGCTTTCAGAAATGACTATGGCGGGTTTGTTAGGCGGCAGAAGATTTAGGTACAGTATTGATGGTCTTGGGCACATCATGTCCTCTGATGCTGATTTCGTGATCACAGGTACGATCACCAAAGATGTAAAAAAACGAGAAGGTCCCTTTGGAGATCATTTGGGCTATTATAGCCTGGCACATGATTTTCCAGTAATGCAAGTAGATAATGTCTACCATAGAAAAGATCCATTGTGGCATTTTTCTGTAGTAGGTAGACCGCCTCAAGAGGACAGCAGTTTTGGTTATTTGATTCATGAGTTGGTCAAAGACTTGACAGCCCAGGAATTTCCCGGCGTAAAGGAAATTCACGCAGTCGATGCAGCAGGCGTTCACCCTTTATTAATCTCAATAGGTAGTGAAAGGTATATGCCATTTAGGGAGAAAGTCCCGGAAGAAATTTTAACAATAGCAAACCGTATTTTAGGCAGTGGCCAGACCTCGCTGGCCAAATATTTAATGATTGCTGCCGATGACGATGACCCGCAATTGACCACCAAAGATATTGGGCATTACTTTGACCATTTTCTCAGTAGGACAGATTGGCGCAGAGACCTTCACTTTCATACCAAAACTACCATAGATACACTTGATTATTCAGGTGCAGGATGGAATGCCGGATCAAAAGTAGTCATGGCTTGCAGAGGCCCTGTGTTGAGAAAATTAGGTTTGGAAATACCCCGCAATTTAGATAGAATACCTCATATTGATAAAATAAAATTATCAAGGCCCGGAGTACTAGCGCTGCAATGTAAATGGAATGGATATGCCCAAGCAGCCTTTGAAGTAGATGATATTGCGAAAGTGTTGGCTGGTATGGAATTAACCGATTATCCGCTTATTGTCTTGTGCGATGATGCAGATTTTATTAGTAAGACGCTAAATAATTTTTTATGGGTTACCTTTACAAGATCCAATCCTTCGCACGATATCTATGGTGTGCATTCATCTATTGAATACAAGCACTGGGGGTGCAAAGGTCCCTTAATAATTGATGCAAGAATAAAAAGCCATCATGCTCCGGTATTGGAAACAGACAAAGAAACGATAAAACAAGTGGATGCACTATTTTCTAAAAGTGGAGCCCTATATGGCTTAGGCTAATCTATTTTTAATTCATTTGTTTTTAAGTGCTTCATAAAGCATTTTGTTGTCAAGTCTACCGTTATTGGCTTTAAGATGATCGATAATGACTAAAGCACTTCTTATTCTCAGATCGGATGATTTAAATTTGCCAACCAAATAGATGAGACTTCTTCTGTTGCCCGGAGTCAAAGCCCTAAATTGATTTTCAAAAATTGGATCTTCTGCAAGCATCACTTCAAATTCCTCGCACATCGGCATACCAAATTCTGATTTGTCTTCAGCAAGTTTGATGTTTAATGTCTGGCCGAGTCTCAACTTTAACTTTACTACAGTAGGTTTATTCATCAAAATAAAATAAGTATTATTGCCAATAGGCATAAATGCGCAACTGAATGAATGGCTGCCATTGATTTCACACACAAAGCGTTTGATACCTGCAGTGAAGAATTTATCTACGACATCATGTGGCACGGGTATATGGAAACCCCACATTGAGGATTCAAAATCAGCTAATTTTGATGTAAAAATTGTCTCCATATTTTTCAAATGTAAGCACAAAATTAATTTATTATTGCTTCAACCAAAGAAAATTTGGTTATTATACCGTGCTTGGATGAGGTATCAATACCCAAAATTGAGTATCTTTGTTGAAATATTTATTTCTTTAATACGTTTAGGTGGTGAGCAATCAAATACTAATGAAAAAATTCAACTTTTTAGTCCCAATGGTGCTTTTGACCTACTTTTTAGGTGCGCAAACCAAGTTTGTGAATGAATTTCTAAATCTTGGTGTAGGTGCACGTGCACATGGTATGTCAGGAAGTGTGGTAGCAAGTGTAAGCGATGGAACAGCTGCTTACTGGAATCCTTCCGCATTACCGGAAATTAAAGCACCGTTGTCCATTTCAGCAATGCATGCCAACTGGTTTGGCAATATAGCCAATTATGACTATGTAACGATAGCAAAGCGATTAAATAATGGCAAAGCTTTTGGTGCAGTTTCAATTATCAGAATGGGCATTGACAATATACCTAATACCCTTAATATTGTAAATCCTGATGGCACTATAGACTTTAGCAAAGTTACAGAATTCAGCACTGCTGATTATGGCTTCTTACTGTCTTATGGCACAAAAATAGGCAGTAGCGATAAATTAAGTGTTGGGGGAAGTATGAAGATTATAAGAAGGGTAATAGGCACATTTGGATCGGCTTGGGGCATAGGAGCAGATTTGTCGGCTACGTATAAACTCAATAAATTTAGATTTGGCTTGATGGCCAGGGATATTTCCACTACAACAAATGCATGGTCTTTCAATCTGTCTGATAAGGAAAAAGAGGTATTCCTAAAAACGGGCAATACAGTGCCTGTGTCATCTACAGAGACCTCATTGCCGAGACTTATATTAGGTGGAGCTTATTTTGGCAATATTAATTCATCTTTTTCTTTTATTGCTGAGCTCAATGCTAATGTTTCAACCAACGGCACAAAAGCAGGTTTATTGGCCAGCAATAATTTTAGTGTAGATCCATCCTTTGGCACTGAAGTAGGTTACCTCAATAGAGTATACCTTAGGTTTGGCATAGGCAATTTACAAAGAGTACTCAATGAAGTAAATGCAGCAAAAAGGGATTTTGACTTTCAACCGAATGTAGGTCTGGGGATATCGTTGGGCCGCCTCAAAATAGATTATGCATTGGCCAACGTTGGAAATGTTTCAGGAGCTTTAGCATCGCACATATTTTCTTTGAATTTAGATTTGGCAGAAATTGCAAAAAAACAATAAACATGAACTCAGAAGCCATTCATAAAAAAACACTCGTAGTTGGCGCAAGCAACAATCCACAAAGGTATGCTTACCAGGCAGTCCTAAAACTTAGAAAATACAACCATGAAGTGCTGGCATATGGCAACAAATCCGGAAGCATAGATGGTGTAGAAATAAGGCATGAATTCCCGGTAGAGGCAGATGGCATTGATACTGTCACCATTTACATTGGTGAAGACAAACAACCCAATTACTATCAAGCCATTATTGACCTCAAACCCAAAAGAGTCATTTTCAATCCGGGAACAGAAAATCCAGAATTCTATCATTTGCTAATTGAAAATGGTATAGAATATGAAGAAGCCTGTACCTTAGTTAAGCTTAGCGTTGGAAATTATTAATATGCTCGCTGACAAAGCTCTTGAAGTAGAAGACATATTGTTTCGAAAGTTTACTGCATCGATAGACAACATAGCGCTTCCTTCAAAGTTCACTTACCCATTTTGTTATGAGCCACATCCGCTCAGTATGCTTGCCGCTGAAGAACTTCAATCCTTCCTTTCGAAAAAAGAAGATTGGCAAAACGGTTTTGGACCTGGCGATAATCCTGAAGGCATGGGCAAAATGTTTGGCATACTTGTAGTGAAAAACAGTGGTAACGAAATTGGCTATCTTGCAGCTTTTTCCGGTAAGCTTTTAGGGGTCAATGACCACGATGGTTTTGTGCCTCCTGTCTTTGACTTGCTTAAAGAAGATGGTTTCTATAGAATAGGGGAAGAAGAGATCAATAAAGTTACAAGATCTCTGGAATTATTGGAAAGTGACCAAACTTTTATTGAAGCCAAACAATGCTTAGTGGAAATGTTGGTAAAATCAAAACAAGAAATTCTGTCTTATAAAAAAGTGCTTAAAGAAAATAAGACAAATCGTGATGTCATCAGGGAACAAATGGCCTACATGACTGAAGAAGAAAAGCAGACCTCGACAGAGAAACTAAATAACCAAAGTATCCATGAAAAGTACCAGTTAAAAGACTTGATAGCCCATTGGAAGCACAGAATTACGGCAATTGAAGAAGCCATCAATGAGTATCTCGTTAAGATAGATTCTCTCAAGGCATTAAGAAAATCGATGTCTTATGCATTGCAAAAAGAACTTTTCAAACATTATTCGTTTTTAAACGCCCATGGCGAGTCAAAGGACCTTAATGGTATTTTTGAAGTTGCCACTCAAGGCCCACCACCATCCGGAGCAGGCGAGTGTGCAGCACCTAAGTTGTTTCAATATGCTTTTGCACAAGGCTATGCTCCTATATGCATGGCTGAGTTTTGGTGGGGACCATCACCACTGTCAGAAGTGCGTAAACATGGATTGTTTTATCCTTCGTGTAAAGGCAAATGTGAGCCTATATTGAACCATATGTTGCAAGGCTTAACTGTTGAGGACAATCCTTTGAATCACAATCCGGCAATAGGAAAAGTACTGACTATAGTCTACGATGATGAGACTTTAGTACTAGTAAATAAGCCCGCAGAATTTCTATCAGTGCCTGGCGTCAATATAGCAGACAGTGTATACACCAGAATAAAAGAAATGTATCCCAAAGCAACAGGTCCATTGATTGTGCATAGGCTGGATATGTCCACTTCCGGCTTGCTTCTTATCGCTAAAAACAAACAAGCCCATAAATTTTTGCAACGACAATTTATTAAACGTACAATAAAGAAAAAATATACAGCCTTGTTGGATGGTATTTTAGAACAAAAAGAAGGTTTGATCGAGTTGCCTTTGCGACTTGATGTGGACAATCGCCCTACACAGTTGGTTGACTTTGTCCACGGCAAGCCTGCTGTGACAAGGTACGAAGTAGTAGAAATAAAAGATGGTAAGACATTCGTACATTTTTATCCATTGACGGGACGTACGCATCAGTTGCGTGTGCATGCCGCCCATCCACTGGGCTTGAATACTCCAATTGTGGGTGATGACTTATATGGCAAGCGTGGGCACCGATTACACTTGCATGCATCTGTGCTTGAATTTGTACATCCTGTGAGCAAGGAATGGATGAAAATCAAGTTGGATGACGATCAATGGTAGAAAAATTAAA
>JAYUTD010000515.1:0-3040 GCA_043755305.1 Saprospiraceae bacterium | reverse complement strand
GTTGCAAATAAGACCTTCTAGCAGAAGCTACAAAAGTAGTATTGTGCTTCTTTGACAATGGGCCTTCTATGGTAGCTGCCAACTCTGACGCACTCAATCTCACATTGCCCTGGATACGATTGGGGTTGCCATTCTTCTGTTTGAATTGAAACACTGAACTCATAGCATTGTCATACTTTGCATCAAAGGCTGAAGAAGACAATTTTACATCTTCGATAAACGATACATTGAGCATGCCTTGTGGGCCGCCGGAACTGCCTTGGGTCTGAAAGTGATTGATGACGGGTATTTCAATTCCATCAAGGTAAAACACATTTTCATTGGGTGCCCCGCCTCGGATGATGATGTCGTTTCTAAAGCCCCCGCCACCTACTCCACCGCCTACACCAGGCAATACCTGGATCGCCTTACTTATATCAAAGTTACCACCTGGATTGGCTTTGATTTCTTCAAGCGTCAGTTTCTGAATGCTAAGTGGAGACTCTATGGTAGTGACATATACAGTGCGCTTGCTTGCCTTCACCACTACTTCATCCAATAATTCAGCCGATGGCTCAAGCTCTATACTGGTATTGTATTCATTGCCTGAAGTGATGACTACATTGAATAATTTCTTAGTGGCATACCCGACATACGATACTTCCACTTCATAAGTTTTGGGAATGATGTCTGTGACCCTAAACACACCCAATGAATCTGTAATGGCACCATTGTCAGTGCCCATCAATACTACTGAAACAAATTCAATGGGCTTTTGTGTGGCCTTATCAATGACTACACCGGAAAATGTACCCTTTTGTTGGGCAAAGCAGACAGAACTCATTAAGACCAAAAAAAGAAAAATCGCATTAACTTTCATATAAATTAAGATGTTTGGCATAAAATAACATAAAATTACAGAAAGGTGAAACTCAATAACCAAGCACACCAAAAAAGATATTAAACCTCATTATGCATTAATTGTTCAAAGGAAAATAATTTCTATTTATTCAGGTGTGGTCCAACATCCATCTTGATCCGCCATTCTGTGGGATAGTAGTTATTGATTCGATGCCCCAGGTTTTTTAGCCAGCCAATTGGTATGCCTTTGTAGCAGGCTAGCAACCAGGATTTAGTGGTCGAATTTACTGCAGGCAGGTTTCGGTTTAAATACAGCAGGGCTTCATTTTTGTCCAATTCAATTTTTGGTACTGTTGGGTTAACAATGTTTGACAAAGCCAGGGCGTGATGAGGTATAAAAACGTTCTTTTGCAGATTACCAATCATGACTCCTGAATATTTTGCATTAAGCATGTGAAGCAGTGGTTCAATGGTGTCATACAATGCACTGTTGTAGGCGTAGACATTGCCTTGGTCGGTCATCATTATTTTTACTTGTGATGCATCTACCCAGGGTGTGATAGCTTCTGACTGGGTTTTATTGATATTAGACAATTTGCTTTTCTTCATTTGTGGCAACTGAAATGGGCCCTCACTATCGATTTTTTTCATTACGGCTACAAAGAAACCTTCTCCATTCGTTATGCCAGGATAAAACTGGTATCCGATGGCATCTTTATAGACAATTTTCTTAATGCGCCAGTCTTCATGCATCGGGATGTCAATGCTTTGGAGCTTGCATTGTTCATTGAAACGGTGAATGTTTTCTATGTTTTCTTCATTATTAAAGGTGCAAGTAGAATAGATTAAATAGCCACCTTCTTTCAATGATGGGATGACATCGTATAGGATGCGTTGTTGGCGCACGGCACAGTGGTGGACATGGTCTTCTGACCATTCTTTTATAGCGGCTTCATCTTTTCTAAACATGCCTTCCCCAGAGCAAGGTGCATCGATAATAGCTACGTCAAAGAAGGAGTGAATTTTATTAAAATCTTTTGGGTCATTGTTGGTGACTACAGCATCGGTGTAGCCCCACTTGATGATATTTTCTTCCAAGATATTAGCCCTTGACTTTATCACTTCATTGGCTACCAAAAGCCCACTACCTTGCAAATAATCCAGTACCAAAGTACTTTTGCCACCCGGTGCTGCACATAAATCAAGCACACATGGGTTTTCCTTTATTTGTAGAAATTGTAAGATGTGGTATAAAATCATGGAAGAGGCTTCCTGCACATAATATGTGCCAGCGTGAAACAAAGGGTCTAAAGTAAAAGATGGTCGACTCGACAAATACGACGCATGGGGACACCACGGTACCATGTTTTCAAAAATCTGCTGCCCTTTTATAAGATGGTGCCGTATGCTCAATGTAGCCTCTGATGAAACCAATGCTTCAAGCAAATTGTCCGCAATGTCGGCATGCTGTGTTTTTACTTTATGAATAAATTCCTTGGGTAAGGTCATATGGATTATTGTGGGGCAAAGATAAGGGAAAAAATGGAAGCATATTGCAGGTGCAAAAAAATTGCCTAACGTACATAAGGGATGTCAATTGGATTACCCATTGTCCTTTGCATTCAATTCCTTTAATCAATTGTTCGAGGTCTGCAACTAAATGTCACAGCTCTGAAACTAAATGTCACAGGCCTGCAACTAAATGTCACAGGTCTGCAACTAATTGTCACAGCTCTTCAACTAATTGTCATGGTTCTACAACTAAATGTCACAGCTCTGAAACTAAATGTCACAGGCTTGCAACTAAATGTCACAGCTCGACAACTAAATGTCACAGTTCGACAACTAAATGTCACAGCTCTGCAACTAAATGGCAGAGTTCTACAACTAAATGTCACAGCTCGACAACTTATAGTCTCAGCTCGACAACTAAATGTTAAAGGTCGACAACTAAATGTCATGGATCTGCAATCAATTGTCATGGGTTGGAAATCTATTGTAACAGGTCTGAAAGATTAAATTGTTTGAGCATTTCAATTATTTCTTTATCTTTACCAACGGTACTATTCAATCAAAATGGCTTCGCAAATCAAAACATGGAGAAAATGTTAATTATGGCGAATTATAGATCTTATAAATGTAAAAGGGTTATTGGTTAATAGTTATCAGCGTAAAATAGATAAATGAGAATGTTTGTTAA
>JAYUTD010000514.1:0-20255 GCA_043755305.1 Saprospiraceae bacterium | reverse complement strand
TCAGTTCAGTCCGTTTGCTCATAATTCAAGATAGATTTAATTTAGGTAAATAATTGAGTAATAATAAAAATATTTACAGATTTAGTTACACTTATTAGAATATTTAACTTTAACAAATGTGATTAGTTTATTTATTATTCAGAATAGCCAAGGGTGGGCAATTTCCTGAAACATAAATAAGTATGAAATTCCTAGTTTAAACATTCGGCCAGTGGCAAGCCTTCAGCTATACAGGCAGTAAAATTGATATTTGACCAATTAGAGCCTAAAACGGTTGAGGAAGACCAAAAGCAGATTATAATCAATATTGATACATCAAACGTGGACTTGAAAAGTGATAATATATGAAATGATTGAATCTTTACTTCCTTAGAATCGAAAAAAAACTAAATTTGTAGAACCAAGTATGTTAAAACCTACTCCTCACTTATGACTATTGACCAGTACATTCATAATATCAATAAACGCTACACGCTAGGAAATGCCACAGAACACACATTTAGAGGCGATTTACAGCAACTTATTGAAAGTTTAGTACCTACCATAAGAGCAACCAACGAACCTAAACGACAATCCTGTGGTGCGCCTGACTATATATTGACAAAAAAAGATATTCCTGTGGGTTTTATTGAAGCCAAAGACATAGGAGACAAAGACCTTGAAGGATTAAAGAAAACAGGCAATAAAGAACACTTTGACCGATACAAGGCATCATTAAGCAATATTATATTTACGGACTACTTAGATTTTTATCTATACCGGGATGGACAATTAACAATGAAAATTGCCATTGGTCAGATAACGGATAAAGGAATAAAACCAATAACAGATAATTTTGCAAGTTTTGAAAACTTTATAAAAGACTTTTGTACCCATATAGGGCAACACATCAAAAGCAGTAAAAAACTAGCTTCTATGATGGCAGGCAAAGCACGTCTTTTGTCCGATGTAATAGAAAAGGCATTGACCAGTGATGAAACCCACCATGAAGACAGTACCCTGAAAGACCAAATGAATGCTTTTAAGGAAATATTAATCCACGATATCACACCAAGTGGATTTGGTGATGTTTACGCTCAAACAATAGCCTATGGTATGTTTGCAGCAAGATACCACGATCCTACTTTACCGACATTTAGCAGACAAGAAGCGTATGAACTTATTCCAAAGTCAAATCCATTCCTAAAAAAATTATTTGGCTATATAGCTGGTCTTGATGTAGATGACCGTATCAAGTGGATAGTTGACGACTTAGTCCAAATTTATCTTGCTTGCAATATCGAAGAAATGCTTCAAAACTATGGTAAGGCTACCAAGATGGAAGACCCAATAATCCATTTTTATGAAGACTTCCTTAGTGAGTATGACCCAAAATTGAGAAAATCAAGAGGTGTATGGTACACACCGCAACCAGTGGTAAATTTTATTGTCAGAGCTGTGGACGATATTTTGAAAACTGAATTTGATTTACCTCAAGGACTAGCAGACACAAGCAAAACAAAGATAAAGGTTGATGTACAGGGCAAAAAAACAGAACAGGAAGTTCACAAAGTACAAATACTTGACCCAGCCACAGGCACAGGCACGTTTTTAGCTGAAGTAACAAAACATATTTATAAAAAATTTGAAGGTCAACAAGGTATATGGAGCAATTATGTCGAAAATCATTTATTGCCACGCCTTAACGGTTTTGAATTATTGATGGCAAGTTATGCAATGGCACATTTAAAACTTGATCTTTTATTAACTGAAACAGGCTATAAACCAACAAAAGAGCAAAGGTTTAGAGTTTATCTTACTAACAGCTTAGAAGAACACCATCAAGATACAGGAACTCTCTTTGCAAATTGGTTAAGCACAGAAGCAAACGAAGCCAATCACATCAAAAGAGATACTCCAGTAATGTGTGTAATTGGAAATCCCCCATACAGCGGAGAAAGTGCCAACAAAGGCGAATGGATTATGAGCTTAATGGAAGATTACAAAAAAGAGCCAGGTGGAAAAGAAAAACTGAAAGAACAAAACTCGAAATTTATAAATGACGATTACGTTAAGTTTTTGCGTTACGGACAGCACTTTATAGAAAAAAATGGAAGTGGTATTTTGGCTTTTATTAATCCTCACGGGTTTTTAGACAATCCTACTTTTCGTGGTATGCGTTGGAACTTGCTAAAAACATATGACAAAATTTATACAATAGATTTACACGGAAACGCTAAGAAAAAAGAAATTGCACCTGATGGAAGTGCAGACATAAATGTATTTGATATTGAACAAGGGGTTTCTATAAATTTCTTTATCAAAACAGGAAAGAAAAAAACGAATGAATTAGGACAAGTTTTTCATTTTGATTTATACGGAAAACGTGAATTGAAATATGATTTTCTTTTAGATAACACTTTGAAAAGTGTACCGTACAAGGAACTTGTAAATACTCAACCAAATTTCTTTTTTACCTCAAAAGATTTTGTTGAAGAAAAAACATACAGTAAAGGTTTTTCAATTCCTGAATTATTTCCTCTTAATTCATTAGGACTTCTTACTAAAAGGGACGACTTATCCGTTGATTTTGAGCAACAGAATTTAGAAGATAAAATAACTTATTTTTTGGACGAGACAAAGTCCGTTGATGGAGTTTGCAAAAGGTTCAATTTAGTTATTAAAGACAAAGATAAATGGGATGCCAACCTAACAAGAAGCAATGTTTCAAAATCAGATATTAAAGAACAGATAAGAAACTTTCAATATCGTCCATTCGACAATAGAAAAGTTTTTTATAATTCCTATTTCGTTGCAAGACCAAACACAAAAGTATTGGGGCATTTCATAAAAGAAAATGCAGGTTTAATTATTTGCAGGCAAGGACAGGCAGTTGGTGGCAATGAATGGAATGTTGTTTTTACTTGTAAATATTTGACTGACCAAAATATTTACCGAAGAGGCGGAGGTACAGTTTTCCCTCTTTATCTCTATCCAGAAATCAATGGAGAACAAACCATTGGACAAACAGCGGAAAGAACACCAAACCTAAACACAGAAATTGTAAAGCAAATAGCAAAAAAAATAAGTTTAACTTTTACCAACGAAAAAGAAATAACCAAAGACACATTTGCACCCATAGACATTTTAGATTATATCTATGCTGTTTTACATTCGCCAGCGTATAGAAATAAATACAAAGAGTTTTTAAAAATTGATTTCCCTAGAGTACCCTATCCAAAAGACAAAGACAAGTTTTGGCAATTGGTCAAGTTAGGCAGTGAAATAAGACAAATACATTTACTTGAAAGTCCAAAAGTTGACCAATATATCACAAAGTACCCTATTGACGGTAATAACGAAGTTGGCAAACTAAAATATGCCGAAAACAGGGTTTATATTAACGATAAACAGTATTTTGACCAAGTGCCACAAGTAGCATGGGATTTTTACATAGGTGGCTACCAACCCGCTCAAAAGTGGCTAAAAGACCGTAAAGACAGAAAACTAGAATTTGAAGACATACTTCACTATCAAAAAATTATAGTAGCATTGGTTGAGACTGATAGAATAATGAAGGTAATAGATAAGATTGATGTTGAATAGCAAATAGGGGGTAGGGGCAGGGTAAAATGCTCAAAGTTTATTTGGTTGGTAGCAACAAGGGATCGGCTTTTTCAGTGTGATTGTCAGCTCTATTAATAAGAAAACATATCTTCCCATTAAAAACTGTCACCCAATAATATTTTTTTATTATACAAAACTTGACATTTATTGAAGAACATTGTTTCGCAGCTATAGCTATTAGGTTCATTTTGTATTGAATTTCAGGCTGACAATATTGTTATTAAATGATTGGTTAACTTTGATTAATAGTACTATATTTTCAAAAAAAATTTAATTCGGAATACTTTTCAATTTTATCATTATACTTTGATAGGTGAGACTATTGGATATTTGGAAAATAGCCACGAGTTTTATTTGCTGACAAATACGTTTAAAGTAACTAAAAGGATAGAAATGTACATACTCTTTTTTTTAATATTTGCAATTCTGTTAATTTTATTTAGGCTAATAATTCATGGTGAAACAAAATTAAGTGAAAAGGTGGAGCAATTATCAAGATATCACAAATTGATTTTTTTTACTCGTACAGAGTTAAAAGGAGCATATATTTTTAAGGATATTTTTCAAATCTACCCAATAAAAGGAGAAGGATATCCTTATAGTAAAATCCAAAAACATTTTCCTAATTATATTGAAGTAAAAACATCGCCTGAAGACAACCTTAATATCCCAACAACTTACTCTGAATTGGATAAATTTATTAGTAAGTTTGCTCCGTCGATAGTTAAACAAGATTTAATATTAAATTTGCTTACAACTTGTAGTAATCATCTTTTTTTTAGATATGAAGATCTAAATGGAATTTGGGCTTTACCAGTTAAATCGCTAATCCCAGAAGACTATAATGATGCTGAATCAATTTGGTGCTTACCTATTTATGGAGCTAAGAAGATATTTGAAAATAATGTGATTATTAAGTTTTCTGATATATCTAAATATAACAAAATTGAACAAGTAAAATATAGCGAGTATTTTTTAAATGACATTGATCCAGATAAAGAACATTCAGGCCCAATTAAATTTGCCAATGTCATAGACGCATTCTTGAATAGTTTTTTTAATTTGGAAAATGAACTTAAACCAATTGTGAATCAAGCAATGTATCACCTAAGAAATGGGGTTGAGCTTGCTGAAAGTAAAAAAACTTTATGTCTTTTATCATTATTTACATCTTTAGAAACTATGGTAAATTTAGAATACCGAGATTTTAAAGCGGAAAATTGCGAAACCTGTGGTCAACAGAAATTTGAAATTTCCAAAAAATTTAGAAACTTCCTTTTGAAATATGTTTCAAATAATCCGAAAAACAAAGCTAAGTTTAATAAATTGTATTCTCTAAGGTCAAAGATTGTCCATTCAGGGGAAATTTTGAATTCAGAATTCCTTTTTTCAGAAGCGAGTCAAGAAACAATAGCAATTGAAAATTTGAAAATAGTTGAAGTTGTCCAATTTTGTCGATTGTCAATTATCAATTGGGTTACTCAACATCAAATAAAAAAACAAAATGGCAACACACAATGAGCCTTAACTCAATCATGGCACTCTATCGAGGTGGCACGACGGATAAGACCAAAGTTTTCAAATCAATTTATTAAATAACAATCAAAATAATTAAACAATGAACAAAAGAACTTTAAAGTACGTGGTTCACTTATTTTTAATCACATTGACATTTCAGCTTGGAGCCCAAAGAGCGTTAGATTATGTCACTTACACTCAACGAACAAATATGGGATTTAATGCACCTCAGATTCAAAAACTGAATTGGATTATCTCGAATCCATTGTATCTTGCTCATTACTATGTTAACTTGCAAGCCATTCCAACTTTTTCTACAGATGGATTTTTATGGGTTAATATTCCTAGAAATAATGTCAATATTATAAATCCAGTTTCGCCTGACATTGACGGGGATGGTGTTTTAAATACATCTGATCCAGATATGTATGATCCATGTGTGCCAAATATAAGTTTGAATTGTAACACTTTAATTCCTACTGATTTTGAATATTTAAAATTTTATCCTAAAAGAATTGAAATAGTATCGCCCACCGAATATACATATTATGGTGAATTAGACCCATGCGATTGGAAAGCAGGATATGTTACTATTATTGCTAAAGATGGTCAAGTTTTTGGCCAAATTAACTACGAAAATGATGTTTATGAGATCATTGATCTTGGTTCCAATAAACAAGTTATGGTTTATTTGCATCAAAATGATATTAACGATACCCATTGCGGAGTACCTGCTAATTCTAGTAATAACCATAATCCTTCAGTTTCTAGCAGAGCTGGATCATCAATATGTGAGACTAGAATATTAGTATTATACCTTGACGAAGCTGAAAAAATAGCAGATCCTGCCTCAAAAGCTAAATTAGTAATCCAACAAAGCAATGATATAGCATCAAATAGTAAAGCTAATGCAACTTTTTCTTTAGCAGGAGTGGTAAAAGTTACGGGCTTAAGCACGACAACAGATGCATCTGATTTCTTTGAAAGTCTGCGGACTAATCAAACTATTAAAAAACTAAGAGACTCATTACAGGCAGATTTAGTTGGGTTATT
This sequence comes from Saprospiraceae bacterium, assembly GCA_043755305.1. Classification (GTDB taxonomy): domain Bacteria; phylum Bacteroidota; class Bacteroidia; order Chitinophagales; family Saprospiraceae; genus JADKBO01. Next base: position 14,078 of record JAYUTD010000514.1, on the reverse strand, counting down.
TACAAATAGAGCTTTTCAAAACACAAACGACGACCCTTTCTCCACCAGTATTATTGGCTGGTCTGGATTGCAAAATTTCGGAAAAGAGGATTATGGATACTTTTATTGCAATATTGATAAAGCTAGTGCAGCCTTTACTTTTACACATGAAGCAAGTCATGATTTTGGTTGCCTTCACGACAGAAACAATACTTTTTGGTTGCAAAATGCTCCACCACCATTTGTCAAATCTGCTCAAGGGCATAGTTTTTTTGCTGGTGGATTCTTGGGTCTTAAGAAAAGAAGAACTGTAATGGCAATCCTTGGTAGCAATAATGATGGTTCAAGAATTATGCATTTGTCAAATCCAGATGTAAAATACAAAGATAATAAAACTGGTGTTATTAATGAACGTAATAATGCTGCAATGCTATCATCAATGGCATGCATAATTTCTGGATATAGACCATATGTTCCACCATTTTCTATTTACATCATTGGTCCAGATGTGTGGTCGCCATATCAGACAGTTGAGTACTGCATTGAAGCCATTAGTTGTGATAACCCAACAAGCATATCTTGGAGTTATAGTAATGATGGAATACATTATACAAGTATTTCTTCAAATTCATTATGTGTAACTTTAACAACAGGTAATACTGCAAAATTATTTATTAGAGCTTTTGCTGTTTGTAATGGAACTACAAGTATAAAAACAATTGTCACATATAATGCAAATGATCCACATGTTAATGGAGATTGCTGGGGGAATTCAGCTCAAAGTTTAAGTCAAGAATTTGATTATACTTTTTTAGAAAACCCAATTTCTGGTGAATTAAACATAGAAATTGATGCCAAAGAAAACTTGTTAGGTACTTATATTATTTCAGATTTACAGGGTATTATATTTAATGAAAAGAAAAGTTTAAGCCTCCCTAAAGGTAAAAATCTAATTAAAGTTAATTTAAGTAACATTTATTCAGGTACTTATATCTTTAGCTTAAATAACAAAAGTAAAAAATTTATAAAAATATGAAATTAATAAAATTTATTGGTTTTATTGGAATAATAAGCCTTTGTCATTGTTGTGACACTAAAGAAAATGATCTGTGTCCTCAAAGCCAATTAAAAGGAAGTAGTACATGTAATACAAATTATAAACCTTGGGTTAAAGGTTTTGGGTATTTATATAAAACTAATGGTTTATTTCAGATAAGTATTGGACAAGTCGATGAAAATTGTAACACTGAATCCATAGCAATAAAATCTAACGAATTAAAAATAGGAAAAATTTATTTGAATTTTTCAATTGGTGCAATGAACAATTTCCCAACTTCAAAATTCAGTACAATTCATGGACAGGATGCTCAAACAGAGCAGTATGACTTATTGAAAAGTTATATAAATGTTCTTGAAATTACCAGATTTAATAAGGATAGTAGCATTATTAATGGGACTTTTGATTTAGCATATGTCATATCTGAAATTTCTACAAGTAAATTTGATGTAAATCGACCAGATACACTTTATTTTAAAAATGGAGTTTTCGAATTAATACTTAAAGAGTAAGAAGATTTTTATAACAAGCGATTTAACGTATGTCCGCCCCTTAATGCGGATGTCGTAAATCGCAACTTGCATTGAATTGACAACTAGGGAGGGTAGGTCAATTTCCTTAAAAGTTTTTTATGTGACAGCCATCGCACTAGAAGTTTGCATATTTATAACGATTCGAGGGTAGGGATATTTAGATTTAATTTAAATAACGCAAAACCACCCCTATTACCACCCCCGAGTTTTTATAATTTCACAAATGTTTTATAAAACAATGAAAATCAAATAAATATAAAAATATGTTCAAGTCCTAGAAGGGACGCACAAAAGGTTCGATAGAAATATCGGACCTTTTTGTTTATACAACCTAGAAAATGGATTTGAAAAAAAAATTTCCTTAAAACCAAGTTTCATTAATTTTCCCTAAAAAAAAATCCGTTCCTATTTTGGAGCACATTTTTTTGGAGCACAAAAAACGTGCTCCAGAAAAATGTGCTCCACGCATGGAGCAGCTTTTTGAAGAAGCGCAATAATGTGCTCCAATGCAAACCTGCTCCATGTTTTTAATTATGCGGAAGTGTAAGATCCATATTTTGTTAAATAAATCACAAAGAGTTGGTATTCTGTCCGCCTGTTTTGCATAATATGAAAGCACAAAAAACTTATCGATCTCAAAATCTAAAATCAAATAAAAGCCTGTTTTTAACAAATAAAAAACAACAATATTTTGCGGTGATTTTTTGGTAAAATTGGAAAAAATGCTACAATTATATCGTTTATTGTAAATAAAAGACAATCAATGAATTATTGTAATGAATAAAATTGAGAACAACATAACTGTGTCTGACAGGTGTCAGATAGATGTCAGACAACAGTCTGACAATAAGGCCTGCCAAATTTTATTTTGAATTACTTCTTAAATTTATCCATTTGGAAATAACTCTTGAAGCCTTGTTTTCTGCTCCATTTCTATTAATCTACCTCTGAAATTACCACTGTGCAAATGTAAAAATGGCCGTTATTCAATAAATTCAACCACTTTCCACCCTTTTAACCCCATTGCCACTCCGGCTGCATCTGGTCCGATATAGAATTAACGATACCTCTTTTCTCCTCAATTTTCACTACCTTTGCCTTTTGTTTTCAATAACTATTTTCCAAGGGAGAAAAGCAATATGAGTGATCAGATAAAACATGAGTGCGGTCTTGCATTGATAAGACTTCTCAAACCACTTTCATTTTACAAAGAAAAATACGGTACCGCCCTTTATGGCCTGAATAAGCTGCAGCTTTTATTGCAAAAGCAACGCAATAGAGGCCAGGATGGCGCAGGCATTGCCACCATAAAACTGGACATACCACCGGGCAACCGATACATCTCAAGACACAGAAGCATCGGGTCTTCTTACCTCACAGACTTGTTTGACAATGTATACCAAAATTTTGCCGATTGCACTCCAGCACAACTGAATGATGCAGAGTGGCTGAAAATGAACAAGCCTTATATGGGTGAGCTTTTGCTTGGGCATCTTCGCTACGGCACCCATGGAGCCAATAATATTGAGACCGTGCACCCATTTCTGCGACAAAACAACTGGATTAGCCGCAATTTGGTGTGCGCCGGCAATTTCAATATGACCAACATCGATGAACTCTTCAATGAATTGCTGTCTTTTGGACAGTACCCAAAAGAAGTCTCTGATACTGTAACAGTAATGGAAAAAATTGGCCATTTTCTCGACGACGAAGTACAGCGAATTTTTGATTCTTACAAAAAAGAAGGGTATTCCAATATCGAAATCAATAAGTTTATTGCAGCCGAACTTGATGTAAAAAGAATACTCACTAGGTCGAGCCGCAGATTTGACGGAGGCTATGTCATGGCCGGCCTTATTGGCCACGGTGATGCATTTGTACTCCGCGACCCGGCTGGTATAAGACCGGCATTTTATTACTACGATGATGAGATATGCGTAGTGGCATCTGAGCGGCCTGCATTGCAAACCTGCCTTGACATCAGACATGTGCAAGTCAAAGAATTGATGCCTGGCAATGCGCTCATCATAAAGAAAAATGGCCTAATCTCAGAAGAAAAAATCAAAGAACCTACTGAACGAAAGTCCTGCACCTTTGAGCGAATTTATTTTTCAAGAGGCACAGACCGGGATATCTACCTGGAGCGAAAAAAACTTGGTAAACTTCTTGTTCCAAAAATTTTAGAAGCCATTGACTATGACTTTGACAATACTATTTTTTCTTTTATACCCAATACTGCAGAAGTCTCTTATTATGGCCTGCTCGAAGGCTTAGACCTTGAGTTGAATACAATCAAGGCCCGTCAAATCGAAGCATTGGGAACCTCCATTAGCCATGACCAATTAAAAGCTATACTTGATGTAAAAGTCAGATCAGAAAAACTCGCTGTCAAAGACGAAAAGCTGCGTACTTTCATTGCTGATGATGGTTCAAGAAATCAATTGGTGGCCCATATATATGATGTCACTTATGGCATAGTAAGAAATGAACTTGACACAATAGTGTTGATTGATGATAGTATTGTGAGAGGTACTACACTTAGGGATAGTATTCTATATAGTTTATCCAGGTTAAAGCCAAAACGAATTATCATTGTCTCCTCTGCACCTCAGATCAGGTATCCTGATTGCTACGGCATAGACATGAGCAGAATGAGCGAATTTATTGCATTCAAGGCAGTGGTCGAATTGCTCCGCGACCGCAACCAGGAATCTTTGTTGGATGATGTCTATCACTTGTGTAAAGAAGAAGAACTAAAACCTTTGGAACAAATGGTCAATCATGTGCAAAAGATCTACGCACCATTTACCGATGAAGAGATCTCTGCAAAGATAGCAGAGTTGGTTACCATACCAAATATTGAACCTAAGATTGACATCATTTTTCAGACGATTGAAAACCTGCACGAAGCTTGTCCCAATGACAAAGGCGACTGGTACTTCAGTGGCGAATACCCCACACTTGGTGGCGTAAGAGTAGTCAACAGAGCTTTCATCAATTATGTGGAAGACAAAAAAGAAAGGTCTTATTGATGACTATGTTCAAATGGTTTTCTGCAATATTTAACAATCAAAAAGAAAGTATAACATACGATCCAATGAAGTACCTTATAGTAGGCCTTGGCAATATAGGCAGTGAATATGAAAACACACGACACAACATCGGTTTTGATGTAGTAGATAAAATGGCGGCTGACGACAATGCAAAATGGGAAGTAGATACACTTGCTTTTTCCTGTGAAATTAAGCACAAAGGCCGCACACTCATCCTTATCAAGCCTACCACTTATATGAATCTCAGTGGCAAGGCGGTCAACCACCACATGAGCAAACACAAGATACCCAAAGAAAACATTCTCGTCATCCTCGACGATCTCAACATTGACTTTGGTATGCTAAGGCTGAGGGACAAAGGCAGCGATGGCGGCCACAATGGATTAAAGCACATAGACAGTACATTGGGTGGCAATGACTATCCGCGACTTAGGGTCGGCATTGGCAGTAAATTTCACAAAGGTCAGCAGGTCAATTTTGTCTTAGGAAAATGGAAGCCCATTGAGAAAGAAGATGTCGCCTTTATCATCGACAAAGCTGCAGAAGCGGCAAAGAGTTTTACAGCGATAGGAGTGAAACATACCACCAATTTGTACAATGGGGATTTGCTGAAGAAACCCTAAGAATACCTGCATGAAAATGAGCGTCAACACACCTATTTTTCAATAATGTATTGACGCTCTTTGATTTGAGCATTAGGGGCTTACAATTTTATTTATTCTTCATCGGTTGGCCGGGCAGCCTCTTCTTCATACCAGTTGATTTTCCTTGTCGCATACATCGTTGCAGCAATTATCAAGAACAATCCTATTGCGCCAAACAACAATGCTGTTTTTTCCAATTGAATGATGGTGTAAATGTATCCAAACAGTAAGCTGGTCATGCCAAATAATATGGCAGCACTTTTTTTACTTTTAAACAGACTCAGACTATACAGATAGAGTAATACTATGATAGCTATGGCGGATATGGTATAGGATAAATCAAAACTTATAATCTCAGAGAAGGCCAGTAGCAAAGTATAAAATATGGCCAATGCGAGACCAGTGAGCGTGTACTGAAAGATATGTATTTTTTTCTTTTCCATGATCTCAGTCAGGAAAACAACCAGGAAGGTAAGGGAAACTATGAGCAACATGTACTTAACCGCCCGGTTTGTCTTAGAATAATTATCCACGGATGACTCTAAGCGAACCCCAAACAAATTGCCTTCTATGGCTACACTTTCTCCACTTTCTACAATATTTGGTATGTTGCGGTTGTACTCAGAGATCTTCCATACGGCTTTGAAGCCACTGCCGTTGACTGTATTGTCAGGCAAAAAATTCCCAACAAACGATGGGTCTTTGAAGCTTGATTTTAATGCCACAGTTGTATTGGAAGCGAGAGGTGCAAATTGGATTGAGGTACTGCCTTTGAGGTCTAAGTCCACAGCAAAATCAAAACTAGTTTCATTGGCTTTAAGCGCAATTGGCACGGATAGGCCTGTAGGTAAAATTGCCTGGCCGGTATCAGTATATTTTACATCACCGCCAGAAGCCCTATATATTGGTGAGTCCATATTCATGGAATAATAAAATTCAATTTGATGCATGCCGCTTTTCATTGGGAAGACTTCTTCTCCCCATTTTAAGGCTACATTGGTTTGTATTCCTTTAAGGTCTTTGATGCCGATGGCAACAAAGGCTTCATTAACCAATAGATTTTTATTTGGCAAATTGCTTGATGAAGTGGTCGGAAGCTCAAAAGAGCCGGCCAAATTCATTTTTGATTGGTAAAGATTTACTTGATATATGCTGCGGTGTTTGAGTGTGGTCACAATATCCCCATCTACACTCAGTTGCTTAGGCATGATGATGATGTGGGACTTAATTTTTGCTTTTGAAGTATCTTGTTTGATATAGGGAATAACAAGCACGGGGCCTGTAATAATCTGGTTACTTCCCCAGCCAGCGGATACTTCTGCCACAACCGATTGGCCCAGCATTTCTCTTTCGTGTATCAGGTCTTGAATAATAGCTCTCGGGATAAGAAGGAGAAGTGTGAGCAATCCGATGAGGGCTGTCTTCATGGTAAGTTGAGTGCTTTTTCTACTAAAAAAATTTACATTAGTGTTATCCATTTTAAAATTGTTAATTTGTTATTTAAAAAGTACTTTGAAATTCAAAGTAAATATCTAAAAAAAATTGTTATTTCAATAAATCTGACAATGCTTTTATATGCATCTTAAATGCTGTCCTGCCATTAGCGGTAATTCTATATGATGTCTCGGTTTTCTTGCCTACAAATGCCTTCCTTACTTCAATATATTCTCGGCCTTCCAGGGCATTGGTATGGCTAGCCAGATTGCCATCCGTGACTTCAAGCAAAGCTTTCATATCATTGAAATTGACCCACTCATTGACCATGAGTACAGACATAATGCCAAGCCTCACCCTGCTTTCAAAGTCTTTGTTCAGTTTTGTAATGTCTATTTCTTTCACTATGCGTCGTATTTCTTATGCATGTAGGTACCATAGACTATATGTAAGAAGCCGAATCCAATGGCCCAAAGAATCAAGCCGTAACCGACCCAAATAGCTCCACATAAACCCAAAATTATTTCACAGATGCCTAGCCAAAAAACTTCCGGAAGTGTATATTTACTTGTATTTACCAAAGCTATGCCGTAAAATAGTAGCATCATTGGTGCCACAAGGTAAAAATTATAATTGAAGATATGTATAAGGCATAACATACCACCGGTCACAAGGGGAATCGATAAATGAAGTAAGACATTTTTTGTAGTAGCTGTCCAAAGTGGTAAGCTATTCCTTTTTGATTTCTGTACCGTAAACCAAATCCCTGCAGCCAGGGCCAGCAATAAAGTACATAGCCCAATCAGGATCAATTGCTTAATAATACCATAGCTGTAGTAATTGGGTTTTCCATCAAAATAATCTATCTGATGTGCTATCAATAGCGAATAGACGGCAAATGCTCCTGCCAACGCTACCAGGCCAGCCACTATTCCTGACATGCCGCTCAAGGAGATAAATGTCGATGATCGCTCCATCATGGTGCGGATGTGTTTTAAGTCTTCTTTGTAATTGTCCATAAAAGTACTTTGAAATGCAAAGTAAATAAATTATTTTCATTTTGCCAAGTATAGTCAAAAAAATAAATGTCAATATAATGCTAAATCGTGTGGTGAAATGATTTGACGATGCCATATTCTCAATGATATAACCATATGAAATTCCTTTGTTCACTATTTATCCCTGTCGTTTTTTACATACTTCTCAATTCATATCAAATTAAGAAACTCTATTAGTGTATATAACAAAATGGACTAAAAAAGACTTTATGGTTTGGTTCTCTCCTTTAGGGGAGTTAGAGGGGTAAAACCATAAAGTCTTATAATTCAAGCCTTGTACTCCCTTTAAGGTAGTTGTAAAACAAAGGCAAAATTAAAAAAATTGCAACCTGTTATGGACACAATCCTATGATGATATAGTTTAAACCAACAAAACTCCTATATTTGACAACTTTAAACACTAAAAGCCATGCATCGATTCCACGTTGATCCTGACATCTCGAAAGCAAGTACTATACACAAAGACCTATATCTTGATAGCAATACATATGAAATCTTGCGTTCCAAGTTATTTCCATTTTCCTGGCAATTCATAGCCGATAGCAATGTGGTAGCAAAATCAGGTGATCTATGGCCATTTCAATTTTTGGAAGGTTTTGTCAACGATCCATTGTTACTCACCAGAGACCAAGACCAAATCATCCATTGTATGTCCAATGTCTGCACCCACAGAGGCAATCTTCTGGCTTATTCCGCTTGCAATGCAGCCAATGGTATGGTGTGCAAGTACCACGGCCGCAGATTTGACTTAAACGGACGCTTCAAATCAATGCCTGAATTTAAAGAAGTGAAAAATTTTCCAACAGAAAAGGATGACTTGCATTCGCTGTCTTTGATGACCTGGGGAAATTTGCTTTTCACCAATATGACTAACCAACTTGAGGATTATTTTTTGCCAATGAAGGAAAGGCTTTCCTGGTTGCCGCTATCATCCTTCGTACACCGACCGGAATTTGACAAAGATTATGTAGTCGATTGCAATTGGGCCTTGTATTGTGAAAATTACCTCGAAGGTTTTCATATACCATTTGTACATGAAGGATTGAATGCTGCCATAGATTATGGTACGTATGAGACAATCCTTGAAGACAAATGCATATTGCAAATAGGCTATAGCAAGCACGATGAAGATTGCTTTGACTTACCAAAAGAATCCATTGATTATGGCAAAAATATAGCGGCTTATTATTACTGGGTCTATCCCAATATGATGTTTAATTTTTATCCCTGGGGCCTTTCTTTAAATATCGTAAAACCAGTCGCCCTGGATAAAACCAAAGTAAGCTTTCTTGTTTTTATCTATAATGAATCAAAGTACAATCACGGAGCTGGCAGCGACCTCGACAAAGTAGAGATGGAAGATGAGGAAGTAGTGCAAAATGTACAAAAAGGGATAAGATCCCGGTTTTATGCGCATGGAAGGTATGCGCCTCATAGAGAGCAAGGCACACATCATTTTCACAGTTTGCTTTCAAATACCCTCAAAGATCTATAATTGAATTGGAATTATAGTGTGTATAATAAATTACACTAAAAAGACTTTATGGTTTGGTTCTCCACTTTAGGATGACAAAACGATGCGAAGCAAAATTGTGCTAAAAAAGCACAATTTAGTTTTGTTACCGAGTAAAACTTTGCGAGGCTTATAATAATAAAACCATAAAGTCTTTTTAATCACGCCTTTGATCTATTGAATGGTTCAAGGTAAAGCAAAGGCATGATTTTAAAAAAAAGTGCAATTTGTCATACACACGAAATTATATTTAGATACCCGCTTAACGTTTTATTATTTATCTTTGATGATTAGATTGTTATACATTGAAATTTAACAAATAAGTGGTATTAACAGTTTTTCTATACATGCCTTATTGCGTAAAAATTGAAATATATGAAAGTAAACAAAACAATCATTTTATCCATAGCTTCTGTACTTTTGGGTTTTGCCGTACTCAAAGCATATGAAATTTCTAAAGCCCAAAAAACCATTGACACGCTAAAATATGAATATGCAGAGCTGAACAAAATAAATTATGGTCTTTTTAATATGCAGGCGTGGAAGTACAAAGCATTTGATGTATTTAGCGGGCATATTGAAAATTTTACCATATCTCCATCGGCATATACAGAAGCGGAAGGCGAACTGAGAAAATACCTGTATAGTATTTATGATAAATACATCGCAACTGGTACGCTCTTTAACCAGATTTTTGCAGATGCAGAAAAAAACAGTAAGATGAATAAAGCTATTCTCAAAATGTTTAAAGACAATGTCAAAACCCAAGTGGAACTGATGGACATAAAAGGCCACATTCCACAAATGGCCAAACAACTCTCGCTTGAATTAAAAAACAATGAGCCAAGATTTAAAGACATCATGCATCAGGAACTCATCAATCTAATGCAATACAAAGACAAGTACAGCTATGTAGATCCCAGAATCGCCCAATTTACAAAGCACAAATGCAATGATCTGGAATGCACCAATAAAAGCATTACCGAAGAACTGACCACAAGAGAAATGGACCAAAAGGACAATATTTTATTTTTAGCAGTTTTGGTGTTGATCGCTTTGGTATTGATGAGTTTATTTTATAAGACAATAGGAGCAAAAGTTTGGGTAGGCATCACTACTTTATTTTCACTTGTCTTGCTTGGGCTTGGCATTACTATGCCCATGATCAATATCGATGCAAGGATGAATTCGTTTGTATTCAATCTATTTGAAAGAGACCTTGATTTTGGAGAACAAGTTGTCTTTTACCAAAGTAAATCAATATTGGGTGTAACACAAAACCTTCTTGAAAGCAAAGGGCTTGACTTAAAGATAGTCGGTGTCATGATACTGTGTTTTAGTGTAATATTTCCATTGATTAAATTGGTATTGAGTGCGCTTTTTTTGCAGATAACTAAGTTGCGCAATAGCAGCCTTGCCAAAGGCATGATCTTTTATCTCGGCAAATGGAGCATGGCAGATGTATTTGTAGTGGCTTTGTTTATGGCCTACATTGGTTTTTATGGCCTCTTCGGTGTACAATTGGAGCAACTGGAAAAAAACAAAGGCGGCTTTGCAATAGAGACAGTCAATTATACCGCATTGGCGCCAGGGGCGTTGTTTTTCACCTCTTATTGTATCTTATCCATTGTACTAGGTATTGTGGTCAACAGATGGCACGAAAATGAGATTAAATCATAAAACAAATAGGTGTTATTATTATTTAATACCATGAACCATTACTTCTCAAATGATCAAATCTAAGAAAGCCAAAACCAGAAAAGCATACAATGGCGACTTGCCTTTTGTGATCAAAAATTGGAATGGCAATCCCATGGAACACAAAAACAGGTATGTCAATCTCAATGGTGCCAGCGAAAAAGGCTACAAAGAAGTGTTGGCTTGGAAGGTCAAAGGCAATGAATTTAAAGTTGAAAAAAAGAAACAACACACCAATGTTGAAGTGGTCAAAGGCAATGATTTTATCTTCGATAAGAACGATGGCTTTACATGGCTCGGACATGCTACATTTTTCTTTACCCTTGATGGCAGGAACATTATAGTAGATCCCGTTCTCGACAAAGTAGGCCCACTAAAAAGACACACAGCTTTGCCTTGTGGTACAGGTGATTTGAAGTCCATAGACATTATCCTTTTGTCACACAACCATCGAGATCACCTGGATAAAAAAAGTTTCAAATTGATCTGTAAGCAAAATGAAAATGCAATAATCTACACAGGCCTGGAAATCGGTGGTTTAATCAAAAAATGGGGCATCAAAAATGATATAGTAGAAGCAGGTTGGTACCAGCAATATCCATTGATGCATACTATTCAAATCACCTATTTACCAAGTAAACACTGGTGCCGCAGAGGACTTACTGACCTCAACGAGATGCTGTGGGGAAGTTTTATGATTGAGTGTAAAAACCATACACTTTATTTTGGCGCTGACAGTGGTATAGACGAACATTTTACAGAGATAGGGGATTTATTTTCTAAGATTGACTACGCATTTATAGGCATTGGTGCCTACGAACCCAACTGGTTTATGCGGCCTTCACACACCAATCCTAAGGAAGCACTTGAGGCCATGTCGATGCTCAAAGCAAAAAAAATGGTACCCATGCATTATGGCACATTTGACCTGAGCGACGAACCCTTGAATGCGCCCAAAGAGACATTGATGGAGTTATTGGAGAAAAGTGACCAGAATAAAGTGTTGTTTTTAAAGATAGGGGAGAAGCAGATAATTAGCAAATGAGTAAATGAGAGTGTGGAATCAACTGCTTTTTTGATGTGATAATGTGATGATTAGCAAATGTGCAAATGAGAGTAGGGTAATCAGTTGTCTGTGTCTTTTGTGACCTCTTGTTTATTGATGTGGGTTTGTCATGATTTTTGCTGACAGTTTTGTGGATTCATATGAATGCAAAAATCCCGCCAAACCTTTTTACCATTTAAGTAGCATTTACCAATATTTCGGCCCTACAGGCCTATGAGATAATTAGCAAATTAGCAAATGAGAGTGTGGAATCAACGAGTCTTCATCATCAAATCATAAAATCATACCATCATCACATCATCACATCATCACATCATCAAATCATCACATCAGCCCATTATCAAATTTACCTACGGTAGGCATACACCAACTCATCCTCAAAAGCCTCATTTTTATACAGCGTCTTTTCGAACTTGGCTTCTAAGACAAAGCCACATTTTTCCAATAACTTTTGCGAAGCGACATTACTCCCATAAGGACGGGCAAACAATCTTGTAATGTCATATTTAGTAAAAGCATAATCCATAATTTCTTTTAGTGCTTTTGTCATGATACCTTGCCCCCAGTAAGGCTCAGCCAGCCAATAACCTAGCTCTGCATTCTTGCGAAACACATCCTCCATTGGGTGGACACCGATACCACCTGCAGCTTCTCCATTCACTTCGATACAAAATATTGTGGCTGGATCATTGACATCCGTGGCATGTGAAATAAAATTCCGTCCTGCTGCTTCAGTGTAAGGAAAAGGAAACCTGTCTGTGAGGTTTTTAGCAATATTGATGTTATTGGCGTGTTTGACAAGATTGTCGAGGTCGGTCATGGACCAGGGGCGGAGAAGGTGGGACATGGTGGGTTAAATTTTAATTTTTTACTATTCAAATATAATTAATTTCTTAACATAAGTTGTTACATCAACTGTCTATCTGATTTTATTCAAATAAATGAATTTTTGGTGGTGCTTTAACAAACTTAATTCAAATTTTTTTTAATAAATTTTTTCTATTGTAAGAAAAATACTAAGGTATTCAAATATGAGCGATTTAAATGGATTTAATCCATTTATAATCAGTGTAATATGATGTTTTCTCTTTTCAAAACCTTTTCCTTATATTTGCATTCTATTATTAAGTTAAATCAATAAAAACATTCTATGGCTTTTGATAAGAATATGATCGAGGATTTGTACAGCAAATTTCCATCAAGAGTGGCTGAGGCCCGCAAAGCATTGGGCAGACCACTGACCCTTTCAGAAAAAATATTGTTTGTACACTTGCATGCCGACTCACCTCTGGCCGATCATAAGCGAGGCAAAGATTATGTCTTCTTTGCTCCTGATAGAGTAGCTATGCAAGATGCTACGGCACAGATGGCCTTGTTGCAATTTATGACGGCTGGTAGAACGAAGGTAGCCGTACCTTCTACTGTGCATTGCGATCACTTAATACAAGCGAAGATTTCTGCCGATGTCGATCTCAAAGGATCTATGGACATCAATTCAGAAGTATTTGCTTTTCTAGAATCCATCTCAAACAAATATGGCATCGGTTTCTGGAAGCCGGGTGCTGGTATCATTCATCAGGTAGTATTGGAAAATTATGCTTTTCCGGGTGGTATGATGATAGGCACAGACTCACACACTGTAAATGCCGGTGGCCTTGGCATGGTAGCCATTGGCGTAGGTGGTGCGGATGCAGTCGATGTGATGGCAGGCATGCCGTGGGAGCTAAAGATGCCAAAACTTATAGGTGTAAAATTGACAGGCAAGATGTCGGGCTGGACATCAGCAAAAGATGTCATACTGAAAGTCGCAGGCATCCTTACTGTAAAAGGCGGTACAGGGGCTATTGTAGAATATTTTGGCGATGGAGCCATCTCCATGTCTTGCACCGGCAAAGGAACTGTCTGTAATATGGGTGCCGAGATTGGTGCCACTACATCTACATTTGGTTATGATGCATCCATGTCTAGGTATTTGCAATCTACAGGCAGAGCAGACATAGCGGCAATGGCTGATGCTATTGCAGAGCACTTAACTGGCGATGC
>JAYUTD010000513.1:0-3047 GCA_043755305.1 Saprospiraceae bacterium | reverse complement strand
GACAGACAAAAAAGTCGACCAAATATCTTTGCATTGCTCGCAATAAATGGATTCACCCAGGCATTATTTTATACTATATAGCAGATTTATTGTAACTTTATCCCACTGCTTTGGCAAAGATCAACCATACAACTTACAATTATGACCCTTAAGACAACATTTTACGACCCCCTGAAACCAGACGGTATTGAACTCGGAGATTTATCCCTCGCCGCCATCATCGACCATTTTGAAAAGGTGGATTGGAATGCGTATTTGGAAAAAGGGGCATCCGCAAGACTAGACGATGTTTATTATTCCCCATGTATTGAAGTGGAAAACAAAGAAAGTAAAAACGGGCTTGTTATTACAGCTGGAGGTAAGCCACACCATTATACTTTCAGCATATTTTACAAACGGCCTAAAAATGTAAAAACATTTTTTGGACTACTCAATAAAGTAGATGAAAATTACACTACAAGCATTGAAAGCCAGACAAAAAATGATGCGCTTGATTGTATCAATGCTTTATCAAGGGGCGACACGGCTTATTTATCAAAAAAGATTGGAGCATAGCGAAGAGAATAAAAGCAAGCAACAATAGAATAAGCGCTACGAAGGGCGTGAGCGGATGAAATCTCGGTCAGCAAGTGTAATGAACGGTGCATCACAATAACAAATAACCATGAAGAAAGCAATTCTGACAATTATTACTTTTGTTTTGACCATACAAATAGCTTTTCCCTGCTCATCCATTGTCTTGAAACAAGGGAATCAACTATTTTTAGGAAAGAACTTCGATTGGACATACCGAGAGGGTATTGTCATTAAGAACTTGAGAGGGACAAGCAAAACAGCCTATTTCACACATACGGGCGAGCAAGCTAAATGGACCAGTATTCATGGCAGTATTACATTCAATCAAAATGGCAAAGAAATGCCTTATGGCGGGATGAATGAAAAAGGCTTAGTCGTTGAAATGCTTTGGTTAGAGCTTACTAAATACAATATCAACGAAGAAAAAAAGTATGTAAATGAATTGGAATGGATACAATACCAACTTGACAATTTCGAGACAGTTCAGCAAGTATTAGACCACTTGACAGACTTGAAAATTTATCCGATAAAAGGGAAAATTCATTATATATTAACAGACCGTACAGGGCTTTCAGTAATCGTTGAATACCTGAATGGAAAACCCATCGCCTATAAAAAGGAAGCGAATACCTGCCAGGCTATTACTAACAACACTGTTTTTCACTCCGAACCTTACAAAACTAAAATAGATGGGGTAAGAAAAAATAATACTGTAGCTGCATTTAGATACTACCAACTTGAACAAGAAATATTGAACATCCCTAAGGAAGAAATACTTAATGAAGCATATTTATTTGATATACTAAAAAAGGTCACAATTCCCAAGGGAGACTTCAAAACAATGTGGAGCATTGTTTACAATATCAATCAAAAAAGTATTTCATTTTTTAGTGACACGCATAAAGAAATCAAGCACATCGATCTTTCAGCATTAGACTTCGGACAAGAATTGACTTATTTTAATATAAATCAAAATAAATTAATAAGTCTAAACAATGCATTAATTACGCTTACCGAAGCAATTAACTATGCTTATACTTCACCCTCATTGGTGCACCTTGGCATCGATGACAATGTGGCCCGGGATATAAGTCAACATCAATTTACGCAAGGCAACAATCTGTCAAGCGTGTTTGCGGACACCTACTTTCATTTTGAAATTTCAATCCCTTTAGAAGAAGAAAAACAAACAGGATTCTTAGCAGTGATGGACAATGCGCAGAATTTTAAAAAAAGGAAAGCAGTTGCAGGCGGATATCTTTATGGAAATGCAGGAAAGGGTACACTTGTATTTTATATTTACGGCTTGAAATACGGGAAATATTCGATGCTTTCATTTATTGACAACAATAAAAACAGAAAATTAGACTTTGACAAAAGTGGAAAAGCCCTAGAGAAATATGCCACTTTCAGTGATACTAATTTTACATCAGAAAATGAGTTAAATTTTTCAAACACATCAGCTGAATTTACCAAATCAAACGCTAAAATTTCGATTGTCTGGAAATAATAGAAATGCCAATACATCACAATGCTAATTGGCAAAGAAAGGGGCGAAGTTTTTGTATACCTTTAATGTTTATTATTTTTAATTGAATTGAGAGTATTGATTCGTTTGCTTAGATTTGTATACATTACCACCAGATAAAGCACTAAATGTTCAAGGAAATAAATAGCTTAAATTTAATGAATGTCAACCAAAATCATGGGACTTCAAACCATTAACTGTTAACCATCCTCATTTCTTCCCCTTTTCTTTGGCTTTTTCCAGCGCTTTGCGTTTTTCTTTTTCTTTGTTTTTGAAATAACCGCTAAACAAGAAATTGCTTTTCAAGGCCTCTAAATCTTCATTGAGCTTTATGCTCGCTTCGTTGAGGTGGTCTAGGGTGGAATCTATCATGACAAAAGTAGAATCAATTCTGGTGACCAGCTTTTCATCATGTGTCAAGTAATTGATCGCTCCTTTACCATTTTTAAAATTCAGGATGGTGGCATTGAGATTGCCTACGGTCACTCCCACATCAGATGAGGTCTTTTCAAAACCTGCAACGATGTTGCGCAGCCTGTGCACCATTGCACTATCTTTTGCAAGGCTGACCATTGTATTGGGTTTGTCCAGTGAATTGACGATTTGATTTACCTTATTCACCAATTGAGTTGTACTCGAACTGGTAGACTTTAGTATGGCAATTGTCTTTGCAAGGTCATTGCTGATTTTTTCATCGTTGAGCAAAGTATTTAAGAGACCTTTTCCACTGTTGATGCTATTGGTCACTTTCAGTAAATCCTGAGAAATGAGTTCGATGTTTTTGGAGGTAATGCTGAGGCTGGACATTAGGCTTTCGGTTCCTGCTATGGTTTTAGATTTTAATGTATCGCCGGATACAAGGGCCTGACCCATAGACTTACCCGGTTCTATATTTAATACCATATTGCCCACCAGACCATCTGATGCAATGGTGAGTTCTGCA
>JAYUTD010000512.1:0-7609 GCA_043755305.1 Saprospiraceae bacterium | reverse complement strand
TATATTATATACTTCATCAGATATATCAATTGCTTATTGGGGTATATTATATACTTCATCAGATATATCAATTGCTTATTGGAGTATATTATATACTTCATCAGATATATCAATTACTTCAGTAAGTATATCGATTACAGGTTCAGGTAAATAGATGACACATTCATATATATACAATAACTGGTAAAGTATATTTATTTTTCTTTATGTATTTTAGAATCGAGTTTTGGTATATTTTATTCCTTATCAGGCAATTAGACAAATCGGTCAAGTATAAAAGTTATCCAATTGGGTATATTGATTATTGAGCCACTTTTATCACTTACTTTTGGTTGAGTGGTGATTTCGACACACCTAAGCTTGATGCTGACAGATAAATAACTATTAGCGCTTGATTTTTACTTAATAGGGCTTATCTTAAAGTGACTACTAAGCTGACCTATGTTTAAAGGCTTTTGCAAATGCCTTATTTTGCCTCAAACTTGGACTTTTTGCAATGAACACAAACATGGTTTTCAACCCAAATTTCAAATTTTACCCCAAAATTTAGGCCAAAGCTCAAATTATTCTTTACTTTTGATTGCGTCATTTTTCACTTTTATAAAACAAACCTTATTATGAAATTAAACTTTTTAAGTGCAAAATTCAATTTAACAGCACTTCTATTCGCTACTCTTTTATATTCCTGTAGTACGGACAACTGTGTAAAGTGTGAAAAGCAATTGCCCAATTCTGTGGTAACCCAGGAATTGTGCGAAGATGGGGCAAATGTGTCTGTGACCATAAACTTGATAGGCATAGTCTCTGACTCAATTGTGGCAAATACCAGTGTTACAGAATATCAGGCAGTGCTTACTGGGCAGGGGTATTCTTGCAAATAATTAGCTAATTAACTAATTGGCCAATTAAACATTGGTAAATGATCAATAGTTACGCAGAAATTGGTTCAATGGCTGAGTTCAATAAGTTCAATAGCTGCGCTTCAGTAAGTTCAATAAGATCAATGAGTTCAATGCCTTCGGCATAACCGAGCGGTGCGAAGCAATTTTAATCCATTGGGATTAAAATAGAGAGGGCACCGAGCAAAACTTTGCGAGGCTAAGAGTGTTCAAAGTCCTTTGGAAGCAATTAGTTCAATGCTTGCGGCGCAATGTCCTTCGGACTAAATACCTCCGGAATAATAAGTTTAATATCTTGAAAAAAAAAAGCCATCAATATTCTACTGATGGCTTTTTCTAATAGTATGTTATTATCAACAAATATTACATGCTTGCTTTTTTAGATGCGCAACATGCTTTTTTACTGTCTTTGCTGCATGCAGGTGTTGCTGCTTTTACCTCACCAGTAGCACTTCTTTCCATACTTGCCGAAGCTACTTTTGTAAACTTCTTTTCGTCTACATTGTAAGTTACTTCTGTCCAACTTACTGCGTTTGTTTCACTATTAACTGTCTTTTCGTAGTAGCATACTTTATTCGTGCCTTCGCAAACCCTTTTTTGTATGTTACCATTTTTTTCTGCTGCCGCATCTGCCTCAGGAGAAGCTACCATTGCATTTGAACATTTTGAAATATCTGCACTAGAGATTTTCTTTGATGCACAACATGCCTTGCCTTCTGCCATTTTTGTACACTGTGCTGATAAAGCAAATCCACTCAAAAGGATAAAGGAAAAGAGAAATATTATTTTTTTCATTGTTATCTATTATTATGATTTAAAATTAATACAAATATAACGCATTTCTTGTATATTTATGCTTGATAAATGCAAATTTTAACTAAATATTAGGGAATGAAGTTGACTTTTTTTGTTTTTGCCTTCTTTTTTTGTTTTTCTTGTTCAAAGAAAGGCAATGATGCGGTGTTTAATCCAGCCCAAAAGCACCTTGAATTTGGCAATGGGGGTGGATTTACAGGTGCGGTATCATCCATTTATATGCTTGAAAATGGAGATGTATTCAGAAAAGCCACTTCTGATACTAATTATGCAAAAGTTGGAAGAATTGATGCCAATAAAGCAAAGCAGCTTTTTATCAATTACAAATCACTGGGCTTGGATCAAATGGAACTTAATGAACCGGGCAACAGGTATTACTTTATCTCTTCTGTAGACAAAGCGGGGAATCACAAATTGCAATGGGGCAAAAATGAACTTAAAAACAATGCACCTGCCTTACTGTACAAAATCATGAACGATATGGTTAAAAAATTAGACGAAAGCAAAGAGAGAAAAAACTAACCCTTTAAAATTGAAATGTAACATTGGGACAGGTTATGCAGGTATACGCAATTGACTTTTTTGCGTGAACTTTCCAAGCCAATGAATAACACAATTAATAATAAACAAAAATTTAAAAAATGAAAAAAATAGTTTTACTGACGCTTACCTGTTTCGCACTTCAATCAAATGCTCAATTAAAAACTATTAAGTTTTCAGCAGGTGAGCCTGCAAGCCAGGGTGAAGTCGCTATTCTCAACCCTTTTAACCACGCTTCATCCACTGAGATAAAAAGGGTAGACTATCAGGCAAAGACACTCAACTTACAAAAGTTTAGGGCACAAAAAGCCGGCTTTACTATTATTGCTACTGACGAAAACGGCAGGCCTATTGCCATTGAAGGTGAAGCCAAAGATGCCAGAGGAAACAGAAATTTGTCCATAGAAGACAGGGCCGCTTTGCATATTGCATCTATTGCGCCATATATGGATTTATCAAGAAACAGCAATGAATTCAGCATTACTGCCATTCAGACGGATGACAATGGCAACAAGCACATAAGAATGGCGCAAAAGTGGAATGGAATACCTGTCTATGGGGCAGAGCTCCTATTGCACACGCAGGATGATGTCATCAATTTTGTCAATGGCAGAAGTATAGCAAAACCTGAAAATCTGTCAACAGCAATTAATATTGATGAGGCAGAGGCACAATCTATAGTGAAATCAGACTTGGGCGATGTCCGGGATTTATCTGTCATCACTTCTTCAATAATGAATGTAGAACAATCAAAATCTGAGGTGGTATATTATCCAAAAAATGGCAGGATACACCTTTGCCATCACTTTACATTTTATAGAAATCTCATCGATCGATGGGAATATTTTATCGATGTTGCTGATGGTAAGATTATCAATAAGCATGTAAGTATATGTAAACTGCATCACCATTTTGGCACACAATGCGGACATGAAAATGGCACCGCATCATTGTCAAGGGCTTTTGCAAAAGAAGGCAAAGAAGAAAATGCGTTGATGGTAGATGGCCCGGCAACAGCGAAGGCATCTGATCTTTTTAATGTCACAAGAGATATCAATACGTATCAGGTAGGCTCCGGATTCTACCTTATTGATGGCGCTAGACCTATGTTTAAGACAGCTTCAAAAATGCCCGATGATCCTATAGGAGCGATCTGGACTATAGATGCATTCAATACTTCGCCTGAAAAACAAAATTTCAATTACGATCATGTCAAGAGTTCCAGCAATACATGGACCAGCAAGACATCAATATCAGCCCATTACAATGGTGGCAAGGCCTATGATTACTACAGAAATGTACATGCAAGAAATTCTGTCAACGGGACCGGTGGCAACATTGTATCGATCATCAATGTAGCCGATGAGGATGGCTCTAGCCTCGGCAATGCTTTTTGGAATGGTCAAGCAATGTTTTATGGCAATGGGGATAACGCCTTTTCTCCATTGGCCAAGGCCCTCGATGTAGCCGGTCATGAAATGACGCATGGTGTTGTGCAAAACACGGCCAATCTTGAATATGAAGGTGAATCTGGCGCACTCAATGAATCTATGGCCGATGTATTTGGCTCATTGATTGACAGAGACGATTGGCTTATAGGAGAAGATGTAGTAAAGCCTGCGGCATTTCCATCAGGTGCATTAAGAAGCCTTAGTGATCCGCACAATGGAGCAGCTACCAATGACTTCAATGCAGGATGGCAGCCAAGGGTGTATACCGAAAGATATACCGGAAGCGAGGACAATGGCGGTGTACACATCAATAGCGGTATACCCAACTATGCATATTTTTTATTTGCCAGCGATGCTGCGGTAGGCAAAGACAAGGCAGAAAAAGTGTACTATAAGGCTTTGACAAGTTACCTCACCAAGTCATCTCAGTTTGTAGATGCCCGAGTGGCCATAGTAAGGGCTGCAAAAGAATTGTTTGGTGATGCTATAGCCAGCAAAGCAACAGCGGCTTTTGACAAAGTACAGATTCCCGGAGGATCAGGCGGCACTTATCAAGATGATGTAAAAACCAATCCGGGAGACGACTTGATACTTTTTACCAATGCTGACAATACAGATCTATTCCTTTATAAATCCGATGGAACAGAAATAGCAAATCCACTATCCCAATCTGATCCAATCAGCAAGCCTAGCATCACGGATGATGGTACACTTATTATGTTTGTAGCGAGCGATAAAAAAATCCATTACATAAATATTGATTGGGCTGGCGGCACATTTAAAGAGGATATTTTAAATACAGGCACTAGTACTTGGAGGAATGTGGCAGTATCTAAAGATGGCAAGAGGCTTGCAGCATTGAGGTCTGTGTTTGACGATAAGATGTTGGTTTTTGATCTGAAGACAGGCAATGGCAATGAATATACACTGACCAATCCCACTTTTTCTGAAGGCATCAGCACAGGCGAAGTACTCTATGCTGATGCCATGGAATGGGATATCAATGGTGAGGAAGTAATGTATGATGCTGAAAATGAAATAAAGTCAACCTCAGCAGGTACTATTAATTACTGGGACATTAGTTTTATAGAAGTATGGAATACAAAATCAAATAATTTTGCTTTAGAAGGTAAAACGAGTAAACTCTTTTCTTCTTTGGAAGAAGGGGAAAGTGTAGGTAACCCTACTTTTTCAAAAAACAGTCCGTACATTATTGCATTTGACTACCTCAATGGGGAAGATTTTTCAATACTGGGTGCAAATACGGAGACTTCTGATTTGGGGCTGATTGCGGACAGAAGCGCCAACAGTGAGGCTGCATATCCAAGCTACTCTAACAAAGACAACTTAATGATTTATGATGATGACAATGTCTTATCTACTGATGTAAGCATTATCCCATTAAAGAACAACAAAGTGGAAGGTATTGCCGGCAACATTGCAAGCTTTGTGTCTGACGCAAGATGGGGTGTATGGTTTAGCAACGGCAAAAGGGTATTGTCTGCATTGTCTGATGTAAGCAACGCCCATGAAACAATGACAGTGGTGCCAAATCCTGCTTCTGCTGAAGTAAACCTAAGATTTACCGCTACAAGAAGTGCAGATGCCACCTATTCCATCGAAGATGTGACTGGCAAGGCAATTGTCACAGGTACTGAAAGAATCACCAATGGTTTTAACAACATTAGAATTGATGTGGCCGATTTTAACAGAGGAATATATATAGTAAGAGTGAAAGTGAGTGACCAAAACACAATCACTACTTCAAAATTTGTAAAATTATAAACTGTAAAAACTAAAAATTAAGGTCAGTCTTTTACCTCATAAAAGATTGGCCTTTTTTATTGCTACCATATGAAAATTTTGATCATTCGATTTAGTTCTATCGGCGACATTATTTTATGCACACCTGCAATAAGATGCATTAAACTGCAATTGAATGCAGAAATACATTTTCTGACGTCCGCAAAATTTTCAAATGTACTGGAAGCAAATCCATACATAGATAAGACAATGGTATTTGAAGATTTCAGAAATACACTTGGCGATCTGAGAGCACAAAAATACGATGCCATAATTGACTTGCACAAAAGCAAAGTGAGCAGAATGGTATCCGCCATGCTTTTTGTGAAGACTTATTCTTTTGATAAGCTCAATATCTTGAAATGGATTTATGTGCATTTTAAAGTAAACAGACTGCCTGAAAAGCACCTTGTAGACAGATACTTTGAAGGCTTGAAGGCACTCAGAGTAGAGAATGATGGCATGGGACTGGACTATTTTGTAAAAGAAGAAGTGGTGCAACTAGATGTACATGAGCCATACGATGTACTTGTTCTGGGAGCAGCACATTTCACAAAAAGGATACCATTGTCTTTATCGCAAAAAATCATTGATCACGTATCCTGCCCGGTCATCTTACTCGGTGGCCTGGACGTGGTCGATCAGGGCGATATACTTCAGCAATACAGCAGCAGGGTAGTGAACAGGATCGGTAAAACTTCATTGAATGAGGCAGCTATTATTATGCAGAGATCGCAAAGAGTATGGAGTGGAGATACAGGACTGATGCATATGGCTGCAGCGCTTAAAAAGCCAATCACCGTATTCTGGGGCAACACATTACCTGCCTTTGGTATGTATCCATATTATGGTGAGAAAAGCGAAGTGACTTATGTCTCGAAAGAAGTTCAAGATCTCGGTTGCCGCCCTTGCTCAAAACTTGGCTACGATCAGTGCCCAAGAGGCCATTTCCTATGTATGGAAGACCAAAAAGTGTAGTAATATAATATTATGCGTAATTTATTGAACTTATTTTCAAAAAAAGTGTTGCTTCACTTATGGCATTCATCAAAGAATTGACAGAAAGATTTGGATTTGGGGTCTGCAATTGGCTTAGCCCCAAGATTGGGATCCACGCTTCCCGGGTGCGCCTTTATTTTATATACCTTAGTTTTGTTGCTTTCGGATCGCCTATCTTTATTTACTTAATCCTAGCTTTTTGGCTCAATGTAAAGAAATACGTGAGAGACCATATCTCGTCGGTGCAGCATTGATATCAAAGTTTCTCGCTTTACTTACGCTTACGTCCTAAACACATACTGCACCAAATTAGCACCCATTCTAAGTGCTTTTATTCTGGTCTCATCGGGGTCATTGTGCACCTCCCTATCTTCCCATCCATCTCCCAAATCGCATTCTACAGAATAGAAACACACCAGTCTGCCTTCAAAGATTAAACCATAACCCCTAGGTGCTTTGTCATCATGCTTGTGGATTTTTGGAAGGCCATTGTCAAATCTATATTTTTGATTGTAGATCTCATGGTTAAATGGCAGCTCTACAAATTCAAGTTCCGGAAACACCCTTTTCATTGCAGGTCTCACATAGGGATCCATGCCGTAATTGTCATCGATATGAAGGAAGCCTCCGGCAACTAGATACCTTCGTAAATTATCCGCTTCACTACTTGAAAATACCACATTGCCATGGCCCGTCATGTGAATAAAAGCGTAATTGTAAATCTCCGAACTTCCCACTTCAACAGTGGCAAAATTTGGATCAAAATTGGTATTTAAATACTTATTGCAAAATAGGGATAGGTTAATCAGCGAAGTAGGATTTGCATACCAATCTCCACCGCCATTGTACTTTAGCAATGCCAGTTTGAGACTAGGGGCTTTAAAGGAATAAAACAATAGCCCTGATACAATAAGCATTAAAGCCAAAGCAATTTGTTTGATTCTATTATATTTATTTAATACTTTCATTTGTTGTATTTCTGCGCTTCTTTTGTAATCAGTAAATTATACTACTTCCTTATTTTTTTACAATCAACGGGTTGTTTAGATAACTGGTATCTGTCAGTGTATGCAAAAAAGCAATGATTGCTTTCTTATGTTC
>JAYUTD010000511.1:0-3052 GCA_043755305.1 Saprospiraceae bacterium | reverse complement strand
TTGTTTACAAACCTAAATTGTTCCGGAGAAAAACTTGGAATTCCTTTGAAATGAAGTATTTCGCCTTCCGTTAGTGTGTCTCCAATTTTAAAATTACCGGAGTCATACAATCCTACAATATCACCGGGAAACGCTTCGTCGATAACTTCTTTTTTTGCAGCCATAAATGCGGTTGGGTTTGAAAATTTCAATGACCTTTCTTGCCGTACATGGTAATAATTCGTATTTCTCATAAAATGACCAGAACATATACGAAGAAAGGCAATCCTATCTCTGTGCTTAGGATCCATATTGGCGTGTATTTTAAAAATAAAACCTGAAAATTTTTCTTCAAGAGGATCTACTCTTCTTTCTTCAGTATCTCTGGCTAAAGGTGATGGTGCAATCTCTACAAAGCAGTCCAGCAATTCTTTGACACCAAAATTATTTACCGCACTGCCAAAAAATACTGGACTGCGCTCTCCTTTTAAGTAGTCTTCACTAGAAAAAGAATTGTATATTGACGATATTACATTTAGTTCTTCTCTCACTTCTTTTGCAGCCCTTTCGCCTACTTTTTGATCAAGTTTTGAATCATTTATATCTGATATTTCAATAATGTCTTCTTCGGATTGCTTGCCATGGGGGCTAAAAAGGATAAGTTTTTTTTCGTATATATTATAAACACCTTTAAACAATTGTCCCATACCAATAGGCCAGGAAAGGGGAACTACTTTGAGTTTGAGTTTTTCTTCTATCTCATCCAATAAATCAAAAGCATCCTTTCCTTCTCTATCGAGTTTATTGATAAAAACGATTATGGGAGTATTGCGCATCCGGCACACCTCTACCAATTTTTCTGTTTGCTCTTCTACACCTTTTGCTACATCTATCACTACTATGACACTATCGACTGCTGTAAGTGTTCTGTATGTGTCTTCGGCGAAGTCTTTGTGCCCCGGCGTATCCAGAATATTGATTTGCTTTTCCCGGTACTCAAATGCCATAACAGATGTGGCTACAGAAATGCCTCTTTGCTTTTCTATTTCCATAAAATCGGAGGTGGCATGTTTCTTAATTTTATTGGACTTCACCGCCCCTGCAATTTGAATAGCCCCGCCAAATAGCAATAGTTTTTCTGTCAAGGTAGTCTTTCCAGCATCTGGATGCGATACTATGCCAAAAGTTCTTCTTCTATTGATCTCTTCAATTCTGCCCATATTCTATTTTCTAAAAATGGCAAAAGTAGGATAAATGAATTGAAAATCATACATTTGCTACCAAAATAAGACATCAATATGTTTTTGGTGTCTGCCTTCTGTAAAATTTGCTATAGCGTTTTATGAGACCAGAGACTAAAATAAATAAGGAAAACAACATAATAGATGCTGCTGAAAAAGTTTTTGCATTGTATGGCTTTAAAAATGCAAGGATGGAAGAAGTGGCAAAAGAAGCCAATATCACTAAGGTAACTTTGTATGCATACTTTAAAAGCAAAGAAAATTTATATATGGCCATCACCTACAATGCACTTACCAAACTGGCAATGTGGTGTGATGAATGTGTGGACAAGACCAAAGAACAAAAAGGTATAGAAAGCGTACTCGCAATTATGGAAGTTTTCATGAATTTTTGCGAAAAAAATTATTTGTATTCTGAAGTTTTACTAGATTACTTTTCATTGATAAGGTCATCTGAGGATCAGAAATTGACAGAGGCAATAAAAGAGAGTACGTATTTTCAAAAAGTACAGGAATTGCACAATTATCCTTTTAAACTCACCGCTACTCAAATAAAAAGAGGCATTGAAGACAATAGTATATCATCTGATATCGATCCTAACATTGCAACTTTATATGGTTGGACTGCTGCCGTAGGATATGTAAAAGTATCCGCAGCATCAGGGGGCAATTCGTCCCTATTCTTTAAGGTAAAGATGTCTGATCTTCGCAAAGCCAATCTAGAAATGCAACGAAAAATGATGGAAAGTAAAAACTAGGATTAATTCATCTTTCGATCTTTTAGGAATGGATATTGATCCCTGTATTCATGCATGGCATATAAGTTTAAGGTACAAGTAACGGTTTGCTCTTCATCATTTAAGACAGCAATTATTTCTCCTGTATAATCTACAACCATACTTCTACCTGGATAAGTATATCCATTGAAGTCAGTGCCTACCCGATTGATACCAATAACAAAACATTGATTTTCTATGGCCCGGGCAATAAGTAGTTTTTCCCATTGATGGATTCTACCTTTTGGCCAATTGGCTGAGTAAAGTAAAATATCGTATGGTTTATCCTCTTTATTGAAAGATATATAAGGAAACCTCAAATCGTAACAGATCAGAGGCTTTATCAAGGCATTATGGATTTTTAAGTTGACATCATCAGTGCCACTGCTATATTGCTTTGCCTCACCTGCCGGAGTGAATAAATGTTGTTTTGAATAATGACCTATCAATCCATCTTTCCCTACAAAAACAAAAGTATTGTAGTACTTATTATTTGACAATAATGGCATACTGCCACCTATTACAGTATTGCTTTCAGATAACATTGAAGCAAGAGAATTAATGGTATAGCCATCCAGAGTTTCTGCTCCTAAATTGGGTTGCATAATATAGCCGGTATTAAACATTTCAGGCAATAAAAAAAGGTCAATATCGGCAAGCCTTGAAACCTCACTTTTAATCTTGGCCAAATTAAAATCTTTGTCTAGCCAGGCAGTGTCAAGTTGAAAAATGGTAACTTTCATTGTATCTAAATTCAAGAATAAAGATAGTGATTTTAATTGGTGTTAAGAATAAAACTACCCTTCATTAAAAGAGCTCACTTTATTGTAACTTATGTTCCATACTTAAATCCGTCAAAGCTTTCATAAATGCCACAAGATCACTCTTTTCTTCGCCGGAAAGATTGAGGGGCTTTGCTAACAAAGTGTCTATGTTTATAGGCTTTGGCACAAATTTGTAAGGATTGTTGTAGTATTCTACTACTTCTTCAAGTGTATTAAACATACCATTGTGCATATAAGGTGAAGTAAGAGCTACATTTCTCAATCCTGGCAC
>JAYUTD010000510.1:0-7626 GCA_043755305.1 Saprospiraceae bacterium | reverse complement strand
GAAGAACTGGAAAGCCAGCAAGAATTCAACCGATGAGAGCACAGAATCCTGGTAAGTATTTATATTCACTTCTTTATCCTACTGAATTTGCTAACTTAAATAGCAATGTCACGCAAAAGTCAAATGATGGCGTGAACAAAGTGTTCTGGGATAAGAACGGTGATATTTTATATTAATTAATTTAACATTAAAAAAAATAGAATGAAAAAATTATTATTTATTCTTTTGGCTGGTCTTTTTATCGCTTCATGTGAAGACCCTGAAAAAGATCCGCTTCAATTTGATAAAATCAAAAAAGGCTCATTGCTTGCATTAAGAGGTCAAGCTTATGAAAACCTTGCAGATGAAGCATTCTTAGGAGGCGTTGACATAGTGAGTAAAACGGCTGACGTATCAACAGAAACTTTTGAGTTTGAAGCAGATTTCTTGTCTGCAAATCAGGAACTTCTTAGTAGTGTAGATGTGTATGCTAAATACAAATCCTCAGGCACGAGAGTTAAAGTGGCAAATGTACCTGGTAGCGTTTTTGTGGCACCTATCGGTGCAGTTTACAGGAGAGGTAAGATAACCATTGCTTTATCAGAAATTTTAAAAGTTACTGGTAAGAACTTTGCCGATCTTCCTGCTACAGATTTTGACACTGGAGTTATAAGCAATTTTGTTATCGAAAGCGACATCAATCTCACGGATGGTACTTTGATTCCTTCATCATCGATTGTAAATTCAAGTTTGTATGAAAGTGATCAGTTTTATCCTGCACATTCATTGAGCTACTATATTACTAAATAGAAATAGTTTCAATTAATAAAAATGATAGCCGCTTTTCCTATGGAAGGGCGGCTTTTTTGCGTCCATATGATTTCTCTTTCATTATTGGGCCATCCTGGAAATTCAATACAACTATATATTTTACCATTGATAGTTGGACTTGATCCATTAAGTGGAATTGAAAATGGTTTGTTGACCTGGGATTTCTGAAAAAAAACGGAGGATTTAATTATATGTTGGTGACTACTACTTTATCGCCCTGGCCTTTTACTACCCTGCCAATTATTTGGCTTTCAATGTTAAATGACTTTGAAATGGCTATGCATTCATTGGCTGCACTGAGATCGGATACATACATTTCAAGACGCGTACCCATATTGAAAACTTTGTACATTTCAGCAGTGGCAGTACCGGACTCTTTTTGTATTAACTCAAACAAAGGTGGGACTGGCAATAAATTGTCTTTCAGCGCACACAATCCAGGCTGTATAAATTTATCTACTTTGTACTGTCCTCCTCCTGTATTGTGAATAATACCATTTATGGCAGCTCTATGAGAGGATAAGATAGCTTTGAGCAGTGGCAAAAAAGTACGGGTAGGAGAGAGGACAAGTTTGCCAAGGGCTATATCCATTCCGTCAATGGAAATCGTGTCTGTGACTTTTTTACTACCACTGTAAATAAACGCAGAATCAACATTTGGGTCATAAGTTTCAGGATATTTCGAGGCATATTCATTGGAAAATACATCGTGCCTTGCTGAAGTAAGGCCGTTGCTGCCCATGCCGCCATTGTAATAGTTTTCGTAAATGCTCTGGCCATAGCTTGCAAATCCTACGATGTAATCCCCTTCTTTTATATCGATATTGACAACATCTGATTTCTTCATTCTTGAAAATGCAGTAAATCCTACATCTGCCGTACGGACTATGTCACCCACGTCAGCGGTCTCCCCACCAGCAAGATGAAGGTGGATGCCATATTCTGCCATTTTTTCTGCAAATTCTTTAGTGGCATTGATCAGTACTTTCAGCACTTCCCCTGTAATCAGATTTTTATTTCTTCCTATTGTCGAAGAAATAATAAAATTATCGATGCAGCCACTGCACGCCATATCGTCCAGGTTCATGACAAGTGCATCCTGTACAATTCCCTTCCATACTTCTATATCCCCGGTTTCCTTCCAGTAAAGATAGGCCAGACTTGTTTTTGTGCCCGCAGTGTCTGCATGCATTATAGTGCAGTAGTTTGAGTCATTGGCTACAAAATCAGGCAATATTTTGCAAAAAGCGTTGGGAAATAAGCCTTTATCCATAGCCTTTATCGCTTCGTGAACCTCACTTTTATCAGCAGAAACTCCTCTGCTTTCATACTTTGACAACATATGATATTATTTGGAATGTAAAGATAGGTAGATTTGCTCCAAAACTTCGTTTAAAGATAGATGAGTTTTTGGCAAGGTTTTTGTTCTTTGTAGTATAGAGTTTAGAAAACCAAATCTCTGTTATCATTAAAACCTACCTGACATAGTACATATTATTCAAATAATTGTATAATTATAGAATAAAATACCGTACTTTTGTATGTTTTCACTCATATAGATTTTTCAATAAAGTATCATTACACCAAACTAAACAATTATTTTGTTTAGGGGTTGAAATAGGGGTGGTTTCAAAATTTATTGTCTATTTAATATAACAATTAATATATTAATTCGTTTGAATGACAATAATCTTAAAAAACTTTAAAAAATTAAACTATTAAAATGAGAAACAACTTAATCATTCTTTCGCTTCTTTTGATCGGTATGACGTCATATGCCCAAAGCTCTTTTGGCGTAAAAACAAGTATCGGCATTATTCCGGTAAGACCAGAGTCTGTCTATGCAGGCAATGAAAGTGACTATGTAACGCATGAAATTTCACTTCTTAAAGCCAGCCCGGTAACGAGTGCAGGTTTTTTTGCTAAAAAAGTAATGGGATGGTCTTATGTCCAAATGGATGCAATGTATAGTTGCTACTCTTTAGATTATGACCTTAAGTCTTTTGGAGGCAAGGAAATAGTCCCGGAAACCGTTACAGAAAAATTTAAAACTTTAGACCTGATTATAAATGCCGGGATTACTTCCAATAACCTTAGACTGGGTTTCGGTCCAATATTTCATATTATGGCAGACCACAATTCAGCATTTAATTCCATTCCTACCTATAACGAGAGATTGGCTGCTTCTACAGTGGGCTTTTCAGGTTCGGTAGGATATGATATAGGCAATCTATCCATTGATGTAAGGTACGAAAATGCACTTGGTACTATGGGCGATCATATTTACTTTGGTGCTGCAAGATCTAAATTTAAGCAAGGTGCCAATCAAATCACTTTGTCTGTAGGATACGGATTCTAGTTAGTAAATAATATACAGTTTATTAAAAGGTCTGAAGCGCAACTTCGGACCTTTTTTATTTAATCCAACTTGGCATAAGGTATTTCGCTTAATTAGTAATTCCTATCAATCGCAAAGAAATATCTATCTTTACGGCTATAAATAAAATTATGCAAGTATTGGTATTATGTATCTTACTCAATGTGCTGGTAGCCATCGTTTTTAAGTTTTATCCCAAGTACAACATAGATACTTTGCAAGCCATTGTAGTCAATTATTTCATCTGTACGGCCACCGCTTCTTTTGTGTTGCATGACATTGGCTACATAGCGACTTTACCATCACAACCATGGTTTATCTATGCAGCCATTATGGGTCTGTTTTTCTTTTTGATATTCAATGTTATTGCCCAGACAGTGGCCCACCATGGCGTAATGGTATCCTCTACAGCACAAAAACTTTCCCTTATAATTCCGGTCTTAGTGGCCGTCCTGTTTTTTAAAGAAACCATTACACTCTATAAAATCATAGGCATAAGCGCAGCCATTGTTGCTGTTTATCTTGTAAGTTATCAAAACAGTAGTTTGAATCTTACATACAAAAGCAAATGGATCGTACTACTGCCATTGCTTACATGGCTTGGTTCTAGTTTGGTGGACTTGTCTCTTTACCTCGTAGATAAATTACAATTGGCTTCAGGGCTTGGATTAAAATTCACCTCCGCTATGTTTTTGTGTGCTGGGTTTTCTGGCTTAGTGGTATTAATTTATTCTATTTTTAAAGGCAGCCGACGGTTGGACATAAAGAGCATAATCGCTGGTGTAATTCTTGGCATACCCAATTTTTTTTCCATTTACTTGGTCTTAAAATTATTGGGCGACGGATGGAGCGGGTCTATTGTATTTCCGTTACTCAATGTAAGTATAATTTTAATTTCAGCTTTGATCGGTGTGTTGCTTTTCAAAGAACATTTTAATAAAAGAAAAGGCTTAGGTTTCGCTTTTGCCGTTGCAGCTATTGTTTTTTTATCCCTAAAATAAGGTAGTTTGGACAAAAATGAATTTTATACCATATCCAATCAACCAACCGCTGAATTGCGTGAAAAAGCAAGTAAGTTTTTTGGGTTTGGATTTCCTATTGAAACGGAATTGGATGGCGTGTCTCATGCTGAGCTGCTTTGGAAGCAGCATCCAAAGGCGACACATGTATGTTATGCTTATAAAATAGGCCTCGATGACAATGTGTACAGGATCAATGATGATGGCGAGCCATCTGGTACTGCAGGCAAACCAATATATGGCCAGATTCTCAGCAAGAATTTAACTGACATAGGACTTTATGTAGTGCGGTACTATGGCGGTACAAACTTAGGCGCTTCCGGGCTTATTGCCACTTACAAAGAAACAGCTCGGTTAACATTAGCGCAAGCAGACATTGTCAAAAAATCACTGTTTCAATGCTATGAACTTGCCTTTTCCTACGAACACATGGGTCAAGTACTCAATGACCTTAAGTATTTGAATATTGCTATAGTAGAAAAAAATTTTGATGAAAATGCCAAAGTAGTGATTGCAGTGCAATTGTCAGATGATGAAGGTGTAATCAAAAAGATAAAAGCGAGAATGCTTGATTTTTCTATAGATAGAATCAATGATAAAACCGAAATTGATTTTTGTACATTTGCAAAAAAAGAGATTGTAAAATTATGATCAAAGTTGGCATCACAGGAGGAATAGGATCCGGCAAAACCACCGTTTGCAAAATATTTGAATCATTGGATGTACCGGTTTACTATGCCGATGAAAAAGCAAAACAACTCATGACTTCCAATAAAAAAGTCAAACAGGACATCATTGCAGTATTTGGTAAGGAAGCTTTTTACACCAATGGTAGATTAAATAGAAAGTACATAGCAGAAAAAGTATTTGCAAACAAGCAACTCTTAACAAAATTAAATAACATAGTGCACCCTGCGGTAAAGCTTGATGGAGATCAGTGGTTTAGCCTTCAAAAAGGAAAATTTGCACTCAAAGAAGCTGCATTGCTTATAGAAGCTGGATCGTATAAGTCTATGGATAAAATTATTGTAGTCACTTGCCCATTGGAGACCCGCATAGCTAGGGTAATGACACGAGATAAAGTTACGAGAGAAGCAGTTCTTGGCCGGATCAAAAATCAATGGTCAGAAGAGGAAAAGGTCAAATATGCTGATTTTGTGATTATTAATGATGGGAAGAAGGCCCTGATACCCCAAGTAATAAAGGTGTATAAGAAGCTGATTAAGGGCAAAAAATAGATTTAAAATCATAGTTAATCAACTCATAATCAAATTATTTCAGAGATTTAATGGACCAACCTTCTGCATAATGGGGATTTTTCTTTGAAAAAAACCTACGTTTATTGTAAATATAGCAGCAATACTGCGTTATAGTATATGAATTGCACTTTTGATCTATACTCAATGCACAAACCATCGAATCCTAAAAAACCATTTTCAACTCACGATATAATACCATAATCAATAATATGAACTTAATGTATTTTTTATTTACAGGAATTTTTTTAAATATGGCTTCACTAGATCCATATGATTACGATAAAGCGTGGAAAGAAGTCCAAACATTGTCGGACAATGGCATGCCGCAAGATGCCCTTAATAAAACAATTGAAATTTACGAAATTGCAGATAACGAAGCCAATGACTTGCAAAGGACAAAAGCCACAGTCTACTTGTCTGGCTTTACCCTTTCTAGCAGTGAAGATGGTTTATTAAAGGCCAATGGTATTTTTTTGCGTGAATTGACCAAGGCCAAGCCACCTTATAGCAATATTGTCCACAGTTATTATGCAAAATTCTTAGACAATTATTTGCAAAACAACAGATACATTCTATCCCAGAGGACAGAGACAGATGATGACAATCTACTGACCATTACAATCAAGCCATTGATTCAAAAAATAAAATCAGAATACATGGCGTCTTTGGATCAGGCGGAGAAGCTCAAGGTAGAAGTAAAAAACTTCACCCCGCTTTTGAACGAATACAATGAAGACGGCCGGTTGAGAAATCCAGACCTTTATGATGTATTGGTCAGTGAAGTATTGAATTTCTATACAGGCAATTTGGCTTATGACACTGACCTTACCGCAGTAATGAATATTGACAAGTCTTATTTTAGAAACGCAGAAGAGTTTATAAAAATAAAAATTGAAACAGGGACTGAAAAATCATCCATATTGCAGCTGTACCAGGACATTCTGCAATACCAATGGTCCAACAATAAGCTTGTCCCTCTTGCCCATTTTGATCTATTAAGACTCAAATATGCTTATGAAAACAGTATTGACAGGGACCGAAAAAAATATTTTGAAACAGCGCTCAAAAATGGCATTGTAGCTTATAAGAATCTGGATATATCTTCCGAGTTCCAGGTGGAGTTGGCAGACATGGCTATGAACGAAGAAACAGCTGACAAATTTATCAAAGCAAAAGCCATATGTGAAGCTTGCCTTAAACAGTTTCCTAAATCAATAGGAGCACAAAGGTGCAGCGCTATGATACAACAAATTACAGCACGAGAACTAAGCATTAGCACCGAAGTGGCTTATGTAAACAGTGCCGCTATAAAATATAGAATTAATTCCCGCAATCTGGAAAAAGTCTATTTCAAGCTTATAGAGGGCACCAATAATCTGAAAGATATTTTGAATACAAATCCTGAAGCATTCAAGCAAAGTTTGAATGATGCAAAACCAATTAAAAGCTGGGCCAATGATATTGTAAATAAAAAAGATTATTTGCAAACAAAGCAAGATTTATCCATTCCGTCTTTACCTTTTGGGTCTTATTTTTTAATTGGTTCAGACAAACCGGATTTCTCAGGAGCTTTTCAATATTCTATGTTTCAAGTTTCTAATTTGGCTTACCTATATACAAGTGACGATAAGGGCAATTGTTTTATCATAGTAGACAGGAAATCAGGAGCCCCGGTAAAAGCTGCCGCGGTGGAATTTTTCGACCAAAAATACGACTATCAAAACCAAAGGTACAGTATTACAAAAGTAGGGTCTGCACTAAGTGGCAAAGATGGAAAAGTACTTTCTCCAGCCGCTAAAAATATACAATTCAAACTTATAATCAAGAAAGGAAAGGACACTTTTGACGGCACCCAGTACCACTTCAATGGAGAAAAATACGTCGGCAATCAAAATAGAGAAGGCATAGAAATATATACAGATAGGGCTATCTACAGGCCGGGGCAAGTCGTTTATTTCAAAGCCATTGCATTATTGTACAATGAAGTTTCTCGACCAGCTATTGTCCCAAACAAAAGCATTACCCTTATATTAAATGATGCCAATGGACAAGAGGTCAGCAATATCACTTTAAAAACAAATGATTGGGGTTCCGCCTCCGGATCATTTAATTTACCAAACGGCAGACTTACCGGCCAGTATTTTATACAAACCAATAATGG
>JAYUTD010000509.1:0-7632 GCA_043755305.1 Saprospiraceae bacterium | reverse complement strand
TATAAAAAAAATCACACTATTATTATGCATAAAGTTTGGCTTGTTATTAAAAGAGAATACACCTCAAGGGTCATGAAAAAGAGTTTTTTGCTCATTACACTACTGACCCCTCTTGGTATAGGGTTGATTATGTTTTTAGCTGGATATATGGCATCTAAGGGATCCGAGTCGTCAAAAAAAATATTGCTTCACGATGGCTCCGGAATTGTCAACAAAGATTCTTTGAAAGGAAGTGAGTTTGTCTATAACCTGACCACTGAACCAATGGATTTGCTAAAGAAGAGTTATATTGACAAAGGATATGACATGCTTTTGTATATACCTCCGATCAAAGATAGCCTGATAATGAATCAGGAAATACAATACTTTAGCAAGGATAAACTTAGCCTTATTCAGATCCAGAATATTGAATCGAAGTTTAAGGATATATTTAAAATGTATAAGCTGGAAAAATCTTCGATTGATAGAAAAATCATAGAGCAACTCGAAGTCAATGTTAAGTTGGAAAATGCCCTGCTTCACGAAAAAGATTCAAGCATAGAAGGCGATAAATCAAGTAAGTTTTCAAGCGCTATTGCGACCGGATTGAGTTATGCCATGGGCTTTATGATGTACATGGTCATCTTTATTTTTGGTAGTATGGTGATGAGAAGTGTAATGGAAGAAAAGATAAGCAGGATAGTAGAAGTAATGATCTCTTCTATCAAGCCCTTCCAGTTGATGCTCGGAAAGATTATTGGAGTGGGACTTGTCGGCCTTACCCAATTAGGCATATGGATGGTATTGATACCTTTGATAGGCATTGCAGTGGCAACGACCATGGGAGGTGACGCGGCTATGGCCACTTCTCCTCAGGCACAGCAGGCAGTTGATGCAGTAAAACAATTGGGAGAGGATGGCAACACGATTCAGATGTTTATGACAGAACTAAAGATGATGAATTGGTTATTGATAATACCAAGTTTTATAATCTTCTTTTTTGGAGGATATTTTATATACTCTTCATTATTTGCAGCAGTTGGTTCAGCAGTGGGAGATGATATTGGTGACTCACAGCAACTTATGATGCCGATCACAATACCCGTCATTTTAGCGCTTGTAATGGTGCCCGCAGTATTCAATAACCCCAATGGGCCATTGGCCATATTTGGATCATTGTTTCCGCTTTTTTCTCCAATCATTATGCCGGCAAGATTGCCTTTCAATCCTCCTATATGGCAAGTAGTATTGTCCATTGTGTTTTTGATAGGTGGCGTTATATTTTTCACCTGGGTGGCCGGCCGAATCTACCGGGTAGGAATATTGATGTACGGAAAGAAAGTAGGATTTAAAGAATTGGGAAAATGGCTATTCTATAAGGCTTAAATTGTAAGACTTTGATAAGTGACTTTATTAAAAAATACGATGAATTATTTTGGGATTTCAAAACATGTACACCCTGGGAGTTGCTTATTTATTTGAATGCCACGCTTGACAAAGTATTGGATAATCTGCCAGATGACTTTGACCTCGAAGACGGCGTTGCCATCCATAAATCAGCATTTGTTGAGAAGAGCGCTATTGTTAAGGGGCCAGCTTATATAGGACCTCAGTGTTATATTGGTTCAAATACCTGCCTCAGAGGAGGCGTATTTTTTACAAATGAAGTGAAAATTGGTAACGGTTGTGAGGTGAAGTCAAGCATTATTTTTGATGGTAGTGCATTGGCACACTTTAATTTTGTCGGGGATAGCATTATTGGATCAAATGTCAATTTTGAAGCAGGATCAATTGTTTGCAACCACTACAATGAACGTGTGGAAAAATCAATTATTGCAATGTGGGAGGGTACAGTAATTAACACAAACGTCACAAAATTTGGGGCTTTAGTTGGTGACAATACTAAAGTAGGTGCCAATGCTGTCTTGTCCCCGGGTACTATTCTCCATAAAGATTCCATTATAAAAAGATTACAACTCATTGAACAAAACCCTCTTTTTAATGAATAAATCATGCATACAACTTTTTTAACCACTGCCAAAAAACAATTTGAATATTACAAACATTTAGGTGAAAAAACATTTGAACAATTAAACGATGATCAGTTGTTCATTCAATACAATAAAGAAAGCAACAGTATTGCTACAATAGTCAATCATATGCATGGCAATATGCTTTCACGTTGGACCGACTTTCTTATTACAGACGGGGAAAAAGAGTGGCGCAACAGAGAGTCTGAGTTTACAAATAGTTTTTTAACAAGAGAAGAAATGATTGCTAAATGGAACGATGGTTGGCAATGCCTGTTTTTTGCATTAGATGCATTGGAAGATGCTGATTTGGCAGACATAATATTCATCAGAAATCAAGGCCACAGTGTGTTGGAAGCTATCCTAAGGCAGCTGGCACACTATCCTTACCATGTTGGGCAGATTGTATACGTAGGAAAAATGATAAAGGATCAGGATTGGAAATCTTTGTCCATAGCGAGAGGGGAATCAGCGGTTTACAATCAGACACATTTTTTAAAACCAAAAGAGATTGTGCATTTTACGGATGACTTGTTGAGGGAAGAGGAAAAATAATCTAGGCCCTCCCCAAACGGGTCAATTTTTTTCTTTTTTAGCCACATTTTTAAAATAAAATACTAATTTTACTGAATTACATTTTATTATGTGCGGCAGATCATCATTAACTAAGACAGAAAAGGAGTTAGAAGCCAGGTTTAAGGCAACATTTTACAGCGAGGATTTAGAGCGATACAATCCCATTCCCAATTACAATGTGGCGCCCACCAATATGCATCCCGTAATTATCATTAAAGATATCACTCATATCAATGTCTACAGGTGGGGCCTGATCCCATCATGGGCAAAAGATGAAAAGGTTGGCTACAATATGATCAATGCAAGAGTAGAAAGTTTATTGGAAAAAAAGTCTTTCAAAAATTTACTTGGTAAAAAAAGGTGTATTGTGCCAATGGACGGGTTTTATGAATGGAAAAAAACAGGTAAAATCAAGCAGCCTTACAGGATCTTCACCAAAGACAATGAAATATTTGGTGTAGCTGGGCTTTATGATGAATGGAAAAACCCTAATGGAATTACGATTCATTCGTACACAATTATTACCATTGACGCGAATGAATTTATGGAGCCTATTCACGACCGAATGCCCGCAATCTTAAATATTGACGCCGAGAAATTATGGCTGGATGATTCAATTCCTAATAAGGATTTACTTGCATTACTGGTTAAATATGAAAGTGACAAAATGGATTGCTATCCGGTTTCTCCAAAAGTAGGAAATGTAAAAGAAAAAGGAGCTTATTTGATAGATCCCATTCAATTGAACGCACAAACAAGTTTATTTTGAAAACAATGCTCTTTTTTAATCTTGAAACTACAGGCCTTATTTCAAATGACGCAGTAGTATTGGCCTTGCTTTTCAGCAGTTTGGGTTTGGTTTTTTATACCTCTTCATTAGAAAATAGTTTTTGGAAAAAATTCTATGACATCTGCCCACCATTGTTGCTTTGCTACTTTATTCCAGCATTACTTAACTATCCATTAGGCCTGATCAATGGAGCAGAGTCAAAGTTGTACGGTGTCGCCAAAGACTTTTTTTTGCCGGCAAGCTTAGTATTGCTGTGTTTGTCAATGGACCTTAAAAGCATTTCTTCTTTAGGCCCAAAAGCACTTATCATGTTTTTTGCAACGGTGGCAGCAGTTATTATAGGCGGTCCAGCAGCAATTTACCTTTCAAAATTAATCATGCCGGCAACTGTTTCGCAATACAATGATGATTTGTGGAAGGGCATGTCTACGATAGCAGGTTCATGGATTGGAGGAAGTGCAAATCAGACAGCTATGAAAGAAATCTATAATGTACCTCAGGATTTGTTTGGCACCATGCTTGTCATCGATGTAGTATCTGCTTATGTTTGGATGGCCATATTGCTCTATGGTGCCAGTAAATCTGAGGCAATCGATAAGTGGTTAAAGGCAGACAATTCCAGTATTGCTGAAATAAAAAAGAAGGGCATCCAGTTTAGGAGTAGAGTTGAGCGAATTCCGCAAGTAAGTGAAATGGTAATGCTTCTTTCAATCGTGTTTATTTCAGTTGGTATTTCACATTTTGTTGCAGATTTTATTGTCCCTCAATTACAACCCTATGAAGCATATTTGAAGGACATAAGAATGACATCTTTGCTTTCAAAGTTTTTTTGGGTAGTAGTAATAGCTACTACCATTGGAATTGTTTTGTCTATGACTAAGGCAAGAAACTTTGAGGGAGTAGGAGCGTCAAAATGGGGTACAGTATTTATTTATTTTTTAGTGACTACCATAGGCATGCAAATGAATGTTAAGGCTGTTGTCGCTAATATTTCATTACTTTTGGTAGGCCTCATTTGGATGGTAATACATATAATCATTATTGTTATTGTAGCTAAAATAATAAAAGCACCCTTCTTTTTTTTGGCGGTTGGTTCCCAGGCCTGTATTGGTGGTCCAGCATCCGCTCCAATCGTAGCATCCGCTTTTGATCCTGCATTGGCACCTATAGGCGTGATTTTAGCTGTTTTGGGATACGCTATTGGAACCTACGGAGCTATTATATGTGCACAACTTATGAGTTTGGTTTAAGGCTTCTCAATGGCAGATATTTTATTTCTTACCTTTTAAGATAGATTTACATAAAGCATTTTATAGTATGAGGCAAAAAATAGTAACTTTGACGAAATATTTTTTTCAATGTTAAGACATTTATTTGGTTTCAGTTTGCTTCTATTTGCTTCTATAACCTTTGGTCAATCAGATACAAGCAATGTGAAGATTAGCATGGTCTCTGCCAATCTTGGGTACGGCATTGATTTTCCGGGGGGAGATTTGAGTGAGAGGTTTGGCCAAAGTCTAAGTTTTATTTCCGGTATAGAGTATCTAATCAATGGAAAAGACGGCATTGGCATTGACTATATTTTTAATTTTGGCAACAAAGTTAAAGAAGACATATTTTTAGGATATAGAAATGAAAATGGCTATGTCATCGGCATAGACGGAAATCCATCCATCTTATTTTTAAGGCAACGCGGCAATTATCTTGGACTGAATTATAGCAGAATTTTTAAACCTTCAAATAAAACCTCAGGGCTTAAATTATCTTTAGGGGCTGGTATTTTGACACATAAGATCAGGGTAGTAGATGACTCGAGAAATTTAGTGTTGGCAGAAGACCCATACCTTAAGGGTTTTGATAGATTGACCAGAGGCTTTGCCTTAAAACAAGAACTTGTGTACCAGCACCATTCCAGAAACAAAGCCTTTCATTTTAATGTAGGATTCAATATTATGGAAGGATTTACCAAGCAATTGAGGGAAGTAAATTTTGATACCGGAGATCGTATTAGTACAAAACGATTGGATATTATATACGGGGTAAGAATTACATGGATGATACCATTATCAAAAAGTATTGAAGGCGTTGTAAATTATTACTAACACATATGAGGTTTTTATATTCTCTTTCCATTTATTTTTTTCAATTTTTACTTTTTCTGCATGGTTTATTCAATGCAAAAACGGGTAAATGGAATAGGGACAGGGTAAGCCATTTTAGAAATTTACCCAATATTAAAGCCAAAGCCGAAGGCAGAAAAATAGTATGGATGCATTGTGCTTCCCTGGGTGAGTATGAGCAAGGCATACCCTTAATTAAGGCTATGAAAGATATAAATCAACATTTGTTTGTTTTAATATCTTTTTTTTCACCATCAGGATTTGAACATAAGAAAAGCAATCATTTAGTGGATGAATATATATATATGCCATTAGATACCATTGCCAATTCAAAAAAAGGGGTGGAAATTTTAAAACCTGCTCTTTTCATTGGAGTGAAGTATGAATATTGGTGGAATTTGATTCATATTTTAAAGACCAACAGCATTCCTATTGTGTATATTTCAGTTGTGGTGAAACCTGGTATTTATTTTTTGAAGAAGTGGTCGCCTTTTAATACCTGGTTGCATGAGATAGATTTTTTGTTTACGCAAGATGACCAAAGTTTGTCGCTTTTAAAACTAGCAGGTTGTAAAAATGTGTATACAACCGGTGATACAAGATTGCTTAGCGTATTGCAGCGTTTAGAAAATACCAGGCCCATTGATCTTGTGAAAGAAGCTATTCCTGATAATAAAATTGTAATAATTTACGGTAGTATTTACCTCAGTGATATAGGTACAATAGGCCCGATATTGGCGGAGGATAGTTACTTTCACATCGTAGTACCTCATGATATAAGCCATGATAATATTGCAGCAATAAAAAATTACACAAGGAATTTCATATTGTTTACTAAGTTGGAAAAACATATGGAAAATATAAATGGCATTGTGGTTGATACCATTGGACATTTGTTTGATCTTTACCAATATGGAGATATTATATATATC
The DNA here is from genome assembly GCA_043755305.1 of Saprospiraceae bacterium. Lineage (GTDB taxonomy): Bacteria > Bacteroidota > Bacteroidia > Chitinophagales > Saprospiraceae > JADKBO01. The sequence continues at coordinate 1,205 of JAYUTD010000509.1, read as the reverse complement.
GGAGGTGGATTTGAAAGAAATATTCACAATACGCTTGAGCCCGCAGTATTTGGGCACGCCATTGCATTTGGCCCAAAGCATAATTCATTTATAGAAGCGCAATTTTTTTTAGACAAAGGCATTGCAACTGAAGTTAGAAATGCACAAGACTTTAGAGAATTTGTCCATGAATTTAGAGATGGACGTCGCCAAAAAGAGGTTGCGTTGCTTGCTGATTCATATTTCAAAGAGAACTCAGACAGTGTGCAATCAATTGTAAATATTTTAAAAGAAAGAAATATTCTATTGAATTTCAGCTAGATACATAATATTATCAAATAAAGACAATTTTTTATTTGGTACATGAGAAATAAATTATACCTTTGCACCGCTTAACAAAGCAGGAAGATTCCGTAGCTCAGCTGGTAGAGCATTACACTTTTAATGTAGGGGTCCTGGGTTCGAGCCCCAGCGGGATCACAAAAGCATCACATTGTTGGTGCTTTTTTATTTATATCAAAACAGCAGCTGCATTTTAAATCTAGCTGGACACTTCAAAAGCTTTATTCAGCCTGTTGTTTTTCATTTTACTCAATGGAACTTCCAAAATAAAATATGGATTTAACATTGCCAAAGATTTACTTCATGGGATAAAGCCGGAATGCGGAGAAGCTTTCTTTACTTATTGGCCAATTGTCCGCAAGCAGCATCAATGTCTTTACCTCTGCTTCTTCTTATGGTAATCATAACCCCCGCGTCACGCACTATTTTGGCAAATTCATTGATTCTGTCTTCGTCGGATTTTTCAAATTCAGTTTCATCTATTGCGTTGTATTCAATAATGTTGACTTTTACAGGAAACCGTTTGCACAGTTTAACAAGCTTTTTAGCATCTTCATTTGTATCGTTGAATCCCCTTAACGCTATGTATTCGTAGCTAATTCGATTTCTTGTTTTTTTATAGAAGTATTCGATAGATTGCATTAATGATTTGAGGTCATTCTGCTCATTGATAGGCATGATTTGATTTCGCTTTTCATCATCTGCTGCGTGCAATGACAATGCAAGATTAAATTTTACTTCGTCATCTGCCATTTTAATGATCATTTTTGCAATACCAGCTGTGCTTACTGTGATTCTTTTTGCTGACATAAACAAGCATTCTTCTGAGGTGATTTTTTCAATGCTTTGTAATAAATTGGAGTAGGTCAGCAAGGGCTCACCCA
>JAYUTD010000508.1:0-3055 GCA_043755305.1 Saprospiraceae bacterium | reverse complement strand
TGTAAGCCTGGAGGTGCAGGAGATGCGGCGGAGAAAAAACCTGTCGCTGACTCTACTTTCCACAATTTGCCAGGAGTATCCTGTATGGAAATAGATTCTCTAAATTGGCCATTGCCTTCGGCAGTTTGATTATTCATACAACCGCATTCACTCCTTGTTACAACCTGTGCATTAATCACTAGATTAGTAATAAGTAGCATCATAAAGGCCAGAATAAATCTGGTTAACTGCCGCCCACGTCTTGCTTCCTTCGAATTTTTAAAGTTCTTCATCGAAATTTGTGTTTTGTGTAATATTCGTTTCACTTAATTAATTTTTACCAGGAGGGCATATCATATGATATACCTTTCCTATTTTTTAACTATGTGCCAAAATCTACACCAAAAGCCAATTCATATTATTATAAGCTTTAATATGAATTCAAATTATTATTTATACTAATATGTAAGAATTGACTAATCAGTATTTAATCTTTAGGTTTTTTTTATTAAAAGATTCAAAAAAAAATGATGACATATAAGCATATTATATAATATGAATACTTTTTCCGATTGACAGCTTATTATTTTGCCTTTTTTTAGCCAAAAACAATAATTAGTATTGTTTTTTTCAATAAAATACATATTATTGAATAAAATAATGTATCTTTGCTTGTAAATTATAACCTTACAACTAAAATGGCAAGAATTCTTATTGTAGATGACGATTTAAGCATCAGAAGGACTTTAAAGGAAATTTTAGAGTTTGAAAATTACACTGTAGATGAGTCTCCAGATGGCTTAGATTGCCTGGTAAAAGTGAAACAGCATGCGTATGATGTGGTCATTCTTGATATAAAAATGCCTAAAATGGACGGCATGGAAGCAATAGAAAGGCTGCAGGTACTCTGTCCGGATGTGCCCATTGTAATGATTTCAGGACACGCCAATATAGATACTGCAGTAGAGGCAGTAAAGAAAGGGGCTTTTGACTTTATTCAAAAACCACCGGATCTCAATAGATTGTTGATTACAATTAGAAATGCAATGGACAAATCTTCTTTGATAACGGAGAAGAAGGTATTGCAAAAAAGGGTCAATAAGTCTATGGTCCAGGAAATGGTGGGCGAAAGCAAGGCTTTGGCTTTCATTAAGCAGACCGTAGAACGCATTGCTCCTACGGACGCAAGAGTGCTGATCAACGGCAAAAATGGAACCGGTAAAGAATTGGTAGCGAGATGGATTCACGATAAAAGCAATAGGAACGATGGCCCTATCATTGAAGTGAACTGCGCTGCTATTCCTTCAGAGCTGATAGAAAGTGAATTATTTGGCCATGAAAAAGGGTCTTTTACTTCAGCACATAAGATGCGGTTAGGTAAATTCGAGCAAGCCCATGGAGGAACACTCTTCCTGGATGAAATCGGCGATATGAGTTTATCCGCACAGGCAAAGGTGCTAAGGGCATTGCAGGAAAGTCGCATTACCAGAGTTGGAGGAGAGAAAGAGCTTTCTGTAGATGTAAGGGTCATAGCAGCCACCAATAAAGACCTAAGGGCAGAAATCAATAAAGGAATGTTCCGTGAGGACCTTTACCATAGGCTTGCGGTCATAGTCATTGAGGTACCTGCTTTAAATGACAGAAAAGAAGACATACCGGCATTGGTAGATCATTTTGTAGCAAAGATTTGTGATGAATACAATATGGCTAAAAAATCTATAGAGCCGGCAGCCATAAAATTACTTCAGCAATACAATTGGACAGGCAATATCAGAGAATTGAGAAATGTGGTAGAAAGACTGGTCATATTGAGCAAAGAAAAAATCACCAAAACTGATGTAGAAAGCTATGTTACTGCATCTTCAACATCAGAGAGATCCAAATTGCACGAGATTTTTGACCAGTTTGAAAGTACTGAAAAGTTACAGAAGTACATCTTAAAAGAATATGAAAGCTATAAAGGGGTTTTCGCATAAAGAAACCATTAGGCTCAGCCGATTAAGCAATTAATCTGGACATAATTGTGTATTTTTGTGCCTTTAAAATATATGCCTGTCAATTGATTTGACGGGCTTTTTTGTGATTAAAACAGTTCTATTATAAAATGAGTGAAAGAAAATTAAAAATGGAAGCTATCCCTACAAGACAAATGAAACAATGGTCAGAATTAAAAGGTGAAAATTCATGGACCATGTTTAAAGTAATTGCTGAATTTGTGGATGGCTTTGAGAAGTTAAATAAACTTGGTCCCTGTGTTTCAATATTCGGCTCTGCAAGAACAAAGCCGGACAACAAATACTATCAATTGGCTACAGAAGTGGCTGCAAGGATTACAGAAGAGGGTTTTGGTGTCATCACAGGTGGCGGCCCGGGTATTATGGAAGCAGCCAATAAAGGAGCCTACCAGCAAGGTGGCTTGTCTGTAGGATTAAACATTGATTTGCCTTTTGAGCAAAACCACAATCCTTATATTGACAATGATAAAAACCTGGAGCATAGGTACTTTTTTGTAAGGAAGGTAATGTTTGTAAAATATGCGCAGGCTTTCGTAGTGTTGCCAGGCGGATTTGGCACCATGGACGAGTTATTCGAAGTACTGACATTAATACAAACCAAAAAAATATCCAAGGTTCCCGTCATATTGATGGGTACGGAATTTTGGAATGGTATGAAGGCATGGATCAAAATGGTCATGCTTGAAGAATTTGGTACGGTGTCAGAAAAAGACCTTGATCTAATACCTATTACAGATGATGTAGAGGAAGTCGTAAAATTGATTTCTGAATTCTATACTTCCGGAGGCGATGGTCATGAGATAAAGCCGAATCTGGAGTTGTAGTTCAATGTAGTTCAATTAGTTCAATTAGTTCAATGTAGTTCAATTAGTTCAATGTAGTTCAATTAGTTCAATGTAGTTCAATTAGTTCAATGTAGTTCAATGAGTTCAATTAGTTCAATGAGTTCAATGATTTTTATATCGAATATATTGGGTCCGAAGGACATTGCGCCGCAGGCATTGAAATTATTGCGCCGTAGGCATTGTTATGGTTCAATTAGTTCAATGAGTTCAATTAGT
>JAYUTD010000507.1:0-7634 GCA_043755305.1 Saprospiraceae bacterium | reverse complement strand
CAAACTGGTGTGAACACTATAATTGCCCATGGCTCCAAATATCCTATAGGCCAATGCATTTCTTACTAGGGACCGGTCATTGAAATTGGATAACAAGGCCCAGTCATTTTCTACAGGCATTCCCAAAAGGCTTACATCATTATTTACGCCTAAACTATCCCGGGTTTCAAATCCATAAGGTGGTTGTGGGTAGCCGGAGGAAGAAGCCCCACGGATTTCAATGCCTATATGGCCGCAGTATATGTTTGAACTATCAGAGCTGTATGTAAGTTGACCAGGACCATTGTACTTTATATCCATGAAGCCATCTATTTTTGTGTCTGACACTATGCTTTGCCCTTTGGTATCAATCACTACAATGGGTAGTTCTGAACTGTCCAAAGTGAAGTAGCCTAAGTCTTTTACACAGAGTCGGAAAGAACCTTTGGCTCCATCGTACCCAAAGACCTGAATGTATATATTGGAATAAGGCTCAAAATTGGAGGATTGTATAGTGGCTTTTGAATCACTGCCTTCATTGCACGCCAAGATGCGAAGATTATTGCAGTTGGAGGCAGTCCACACTGCCAAGCTTATGTCTTTCAGGCTTCCACTATCCGCTTGAATCTGCAGATTACCAGATCGTGGCACTTGCATTTCATACCATACATCATGATTCTGGAAGTTGGAGCAATTGGGCAATATGGCTGAACCTGCATAGTTGGCATTGCTGGCTACCAAGCATTGCATTGTGTCGATAGGCAGAGCAATACATGGGTAGCTTCCTCTTTGGATTATGCCACCACATTTCAATGTTGACTTAAAGGCCCGGCCGGTGGAGGGAGAGGTCTCATCATGAAATACCACATTCCATCCTTCATCCAATAATTGGTAGGAATTTTCTTCTTCATAATCTCCACCGCTATACCACAATTCTACTGTATCTTTGTCACAGACAGAAAAACTGTCGATGCTTCCAAAATTATCTGCCCTGAATTGACCTACCAATATTTTATTTACAAACACTTCCAGTCGGCCACCATTCCAGCCGTCTCCATAACCGTCTTGCATGGATAACTTGTATTGGCAGCATTGGGCTTTAGAAGCTATGCATTGTAATGCAATTGAAAAAATTAAAAATGCTCTTAAAATTTTTGTGGTAATTGGTTTCAAAATATAACTTGAATTGATATAATAAACAGTGTTTTATCAACCGTGAAATTAACGAATTTTCACAAAGTCTTCTTCATTTGAAATATATAAATTTTAAAGTGTTCAATCTGAATGGGTTAATAATTCAAAGGCATAAAAACCAGCATAAAGATAGTGTAATTTCATTCGAACAAACGTTCGTTTGCCAGCTTATTTCTTCAAATGGTATGCACAACAAATTACACTAATTTTATTTTTGGATAAAATTCCTAGTATTACTTAAAATGTTAATCATGTAACTCATTTAAAAAATTGCGCAATAGTTGTTTGTATTATTATAGTCACCTTTGCATTACAAATTAAACAAAGCATCTTTTTTCTTAAAAGCAATTTATTTTGGAAAAAGCCCTTGTTTGTACAGAGGCTTTATTTCAATATGGTATTCTTTCATAAAAAACTGCTTAAAAATTAAATAACTTAAAAAATTAAAATAATTATTATGAAAACTTGTATAAGCTTAGCATTTGCAGCATTTTTTTTGGCGGCTACAGCAACCGCACAACATGTGAATATTGGTATTAAAGGAGGGCTAAATATTTTTAATATCCATAACAATAACGATGCGAACTTTGATTCAAAAGCTGGATTTCATTTAGGTTTGCTTGGGCATATTCATCTTTCCAAAGAATGGGCATTTCAACCAGAGCTTCTTTACTCCGCACAAGGTGCAAAATTCAATACTTTGTCAAAACTCAACCTGGACTACATCAATTTGCCGCTACTGATTCAGTATATGTTTGACAACGGATTTAGAATACAAGCTGGTCCTCAGATTGGTCTTTTAATTAATGCAAAATCCAAAACAGGGGATACTTCTATCGATACTAAAAGCAATTTTAAGAAAGTTGATTTTGGGTTGGGTGCAGGTATTGGTTATGTTAACCCCACATCGGGATTTGGCGTTGATGCAAGATATATTTTCGGATTAAGCAATATCAATGAAGGCGGCACTATTAAATCTACTAACGTAGGATTTCAACTTGGTGTTTTCTATCTTTTTAAGCATCAATAACTTTTATATATTAAAATTATTGTAAGGCATAACTTTGTATAATTGTTGCAATTATATAATCACCTGATACCAATACAAAAATTGCTAGTAGTTGGAAAGATTCTAAACAAGAAAATTTCTATAGGGTAAATAATTAAATTGCTAATTTTTACATGGAATAAAGAGAAAACCACCAGAAGGAAAGGTGATGATTAAACCTCTGATTTTCTTAAAGGTAAAGGATTTGTTTCATATAATTATTTTGATAAATGTATAAGTATAACAACGATTATGATATCTGGAACAAAATTAAGTTTGAATGTTCTGTTAGAGCTATTACATTATAATGATGCACCAGAATTTGAAAGCTGTGTATATAAGTATGATGAAAGAAAAGTTTATTAATAAATAATAGTAAAATTAAGAAAATGAAAAAAATAGTGTTAATACTATTGTTAGCTGTTTCGGTTTTCAGTTGTAGTAAAAATTTAGTAACAGGCCGTAAGCAAATAAGTCTAGTATCCGAGTCTGAATTGCAATCAATGGCCAAACAAGAATACCAAAAATTTTTGAGTGCCAATAATGTAGTAAATGCAAACGTTAACAGAGACGCAGAAATGGTAAAGCGTGTTGGCAAAAGTATTGCTTCTGCTATTAAAACATATTATGATTCTAAAGGGCAAACTTCTGTACTTGAAGGATATCAATGGGAATTTAATTTAGTGGATAATAAAGAAGTGAATGCTTGGTGTATGCCAGGAGGAAAAGTGGTAGTGTATACTGGCTTATTGCCCATAAGTCAGAACGAAGCGGGGTTGGCAATTGTTATTGGTCATGAAATTGCACATGCAGTTGCTCAGCATGGCAGCGAAAGAATGAGCCAGGGATTATTGCAGCAATTAGGCGGTAGCGCTTTACAAATTGCTTTAGCTAACAAACCAGCAGAAACGCAGAACCTTTTTTCAACTGCTTATGGTATCGGAAGTACCGTCGGCGGCATCTTACCATTTTCTCGTAAATCAGAATCAGAAGCGGATAAATATGGCTTATACTTTTCTGCCATGGCGGGTTATAATCCGCAGGAAGCAATTCCTTTTTGGCAAAGAATGTCGGCAGCAGATAATTCAAAGACACTAGAATTTTTAAGCAGCCACCCATCAGATGAAAATAGGATTGCAAAAATACAGGCCAATTTGCCACAGGCTTTAAAATACTATAAACCTATGAATAAATAGGGCTCCCCGTTTAACGCACAAAATAGAGATAACGAAGAGATTAGAGTCATAATTTTGAATACTTGGTGTAAGTTATATTTAAATGAAACTAAGCAGGGTCTTCTGAAAAACACAAAAATTAAATTTTATTGACTTTTCAGCATTATTAATTTGGTACTATTACCAAGACAGTGAAAGAACAATTTGGAAATTAATAGTATAGCAAAAGGGTGTATCCATTTACAATAACACTTGTTGATTACCAAAATATAAAGTTTAAATTTATAGTATAAATGATCTTTATGAAAACTAAATTTACTTATTGAAAAAATATCTTTTTATTGATTGTAGAAAATTCGCTGTTTGCTGATTTTTCAACCACAATTGCCGCAAATAATTTACACGAATAATGCAAAGAGCAGTGATTGATTTTTCATGGTATAGGTCGCAGGGAATTTCCAGAAAGACCACTTAGAAATTGTGATTGATTTTTTTTGGTTTAACCATAAGGCAAATATAGGCCACAACCATTTGTACTTCCTATTTGATTGGGTATTTAACCTTATTGCTCCAACACTCCATAATTTCCAGTACTTTTTTGTATAGCTGTAAAGACAACTGATTTTATTGGTTTTTGGCTTGATAGTAAAGGGGCACTAAAAAGTGAATTGCTGGTTTGTGTAGCATCATAAGTCAAAGCATATGGTGTCGATTGGCCTGATTTGTCCAGCACATTGGCATATACCGTAAAATCATTGGCAGGCCACAAAGAAGCTGGTGGTCCCATGGTTACCGGGCAGCCACACATCATCTTTACAAACACTGAAACCATGCCCTTGGCTTTATTTGGGCTTAGATACAAGCCTGGGACTACCACAGTAATGGCGTAATCTGGTTGATCTGGGTTGAGCAATATGCCATGTTGTATAAGCATGGGGGCATCTGCGGACGTAGGTATACTTATATGCAATTGTGCAAACTCAATTTTTGAAGGTAATTTTATTTCAGCTCTGCCACATATGGTCGTAAAGTCGGGTGATAGAAAATTGACCATTGTATTCGGTTGAGATGCGCCTTGGGGTATAGTCATGATGGGCATAAAAGAACTGGCTCCTGGTACAAAAGCAGTCGATGGGTTGCCGTCATCTGTATAATTTGGTGTCACTACATAGGGTAGGGCTACAGTGCCACCGGAGTAAGTGAGTTTGAGTGTAATGTCTTGTACATTGCATGCATGGGCTCCAAGGTAATGTGCACCTTGTGCCTGAAGGTAAACTTTGATAGTTGCTTTGATGGCCATGATTGGTATTTTTGTGGGTTAAAGAAATAATACATTTGATAGCTACTTTTTATAGTATGCCTAAAAGTACTAAAAATACAGGAAATAAAGTTTAATTAAGGGCCTGATATTTTCTTTAAATCTCATTTTATAATGATACGCACCGATCTACTTTGCTCACAATTCAGCACTAATTTTAAAAAAAAATATACCAACATACTATTTTCTTTTTACACTATTCCAATTGGTATATCCTACAAAATCTCTTCCACCATTGAGCAAATTTTCAAAAAAAGTAAGCAGTCTGTATTTCAGCTTTTCGTGCTTCATGGGTGCACGGTTGAGGTTGGCTGACTTGCCATAATTAAGTTGATCGAGCCAACTTATTTTTTTTCTGAAGTCATCCATAACCCTGGGATGGGTCTTCCTGAATATCGGAATCCGCCCCAATGCCCCATAATCAAAGTTGCTTGACTTTTTTGCATATACCTTATCCATTTTTACATCGCCATGGTACATGGTATCCTGCTCTTTATTTTTAGATTGCATAAGCTCAGGCGGCCGCACCCAGCCATAGTGATAGATATGCGCATCGATGGGTAATACATTCAGTTTGTCATTATTGCCTTTTCTGAACGACTGGGCGTCTTTAATGGAGTAGATATGCCTTCCTGATTTCACTATCCTGATCTCGTTTTTGTACCAGCCATGGAATGGGAGGTAGTGGTCATAGTCGCCAAAGAAGTGGTAGTAACTGAAAAGAAAGCCATCTATCTCTGAATCCTCTTTATAAGAAGTACAAGCCTTGACAATGGCAGGCAGGTCATTTTCATGGATGACTTCGTCGGCCTGCAGATATATGCACCAGTCTCCTTTACATTGGGATAGGGCAAAGGTAGTTTCGTCGGCATATACCTTACATTCTTTAAAAGCTTGTTCTGACCAAATGCGGTCGATGATTTTAATTTTGGGGGACTGGATGGATTCTATCTCCTGACGGGTAGTGTCGTATTCATCTCCTTTACCCAGAGCTACGATATATTCATCAACAATAGGTAAAATAGATAAAATGGATTCTTTGATCGGGAAATAATATTTGGTAGCATTTCTTACCATGGTAAAGCCGCTAATGGTCATATGGATTCTATTTTTATGGAGACTTAAAGATACACAATTAATATTGAAGCAAAAATATAGCAAAACAAAAAACAGATCCAATTGAGACAAGGGGCATGCTGCAAGCGATGAATAATGAAAATTAATATAAAATGGTGTAGCTGGTTGAAAGGGATTGTCGTATAGCCAGGTTGGTAAAAATCAGCTTTATTTAGATAACCTGGTTTTGTTTTTTAAATTGCATTTTTCAAAGACATACCCCTTAAGGTTTTATGGCCAAGACTTTGCCCAATTGTTTTTAAAATTTGTAACCATTTATGAAAAATTAGTGGTAAATTTACACTTGTATTTGTTTTTAAAATTCAATAAAAATAATATGCGAATGAGACATTCATTGTTGTTCTTCAGCTTTTTAATGGTATTCTTGTCTTGCACCAAAGAGGTGAATAGCCCTGTGGATACTTCAAAAGGAATTCCTGATGCGGTGCTACAGTCCATGGCTAAAAATTTTCCCACGGCTTATGAAATACAATTTACCGAACTAGTAAAAGAGGAGTTGTGGCATGTAGATTTCAAAGCCGATAACCAGCCAAATGAAGCCGTCATAAATAAAGACGGCAAACTGCAGGAGTGGGGTGTGAAGAAAAACAATGCTGGTTTTGCACCTGTTGTATTGCAGGATGTCATTCAGAAATACATTGATGTCAATTACCCAAATGCTTCTGTCCTAAGCGTGACGGATAAGTATGACTTCAATTCAAAAGAGAAAGTTGGACAATCTGTTTACTTGTTAATGGATAATCGCAATTATGTCTTAGAGTTTGATTTACTGGGAGCTTTTATTTCAGTCATCGAAATTGATGCCAATAAAGGTAGTCTTGATGAGTGGTCCAAGTGGGAGATCAAAGACCTTGCCTCCATACCTGAAAACATCAAGGTTTATCTGGATGGCAAACATGCAACCTATGCGCTCTATAGCGGCACAGGTGTCAAAGGACCCAATGACTATGTGGCTTATTATATTACGATAAAAATAGAGGAATTGCTTTATGCCTACGAATTTGATGGTGGTGCCAATGTGCTTTCTTTAATAGAATACAATCTAAAAGACAATGGAACCGTAAATGGAAATTTTACAGAAAATATCACAGAGGCTGCCCAAATTCCAGCGGGAATTGTTTCTTACATGGAGAAAAATTATACTGGCTGGCAATATGTAAAAGGCTATAAGACCTACAATGATAAAAAGGAAATCATAGAGTATGTATTGGTCCTACTGGTGCAGAATGAATACTACTATGTTTACTTTGATGGCAATGAGCAGTTTCAAAAAGCAGAAAAAGGTGGCACTAGCGGATCCGGAGGCGGCAATACCCAGGAAAACATAAAAGATGCAAGTGAGATACCTGCTGGAATACTAGCTTATATGAATGATAAATTTTCAGGCTGGACTTACTTAAAAGGCTATGTGCAATATAATGCAAATGGCGAAAAGATAGAGTATTTACTCGTAATTCAAGTAGTCGATGATTTGTACTATGTAACTTTCGATGGCAAAGAAAATTTCACAGGTGCAAAGAAAGGGTAGAGCCAGAAATCCATCTTCGAAGTAGAAAGCCCATACTTTAATTGTTTTCGATTACTTAACCCTATTGGGTCTAATGTTATAATGCACTCTTTGATGCACTAAAGTTTGGCTCCATTTGGTAATATGGCTTTACTACGCGAACCGTTGCAAATATTTTACCATCGATGTAGTCCTGATAAGACGATAACCTGGCAATGCAAATAGTGCCTATTCCTTTAATGGTACCACATGGATAGAAATACCTCACTCCCCGGA
>JAYUTD010000506.1:0-7645 GCA_043755305.1 Saprospiraceae bacterium | reverse complement strand
TTGTTTATTAAAATTAAAATTTACTATACTTCTTCATAGATTGTATTTTACTATTTATCTAATATAGTGCAAAGATTTACTGACAAAATTTATTTTTGAGTTGTATCTTATAAAAAAATTAAGTTGAGATTATTATTATTTTGTTTATTGACTTTATGCTGCCTTCAATTGAACGCACAATTTCCTTTTGGTGGTCAACAAGCGCCAACGCTAAAAGGAAAAATTGAAGGAACACTGATCGACAGTTTGACCAATGAGCCAATTGGCTTTGCATCAATGGTACTTAGAAAAGCTGGCAGCCAGAAGGATATCGATGGTATTATTAGCGAAGAGAATGGATCATTTACGTTTCAAAATGTAAAAACCGGTAAGTATGATATTATAATAACCTTTATTGGTTACAATGATAAAATTCTTTCCGGTGTAGAAACTACTTTAAAAAATCCTGACAATGACCTTAAAAAGGTGAGCTTAGTCTCTACGGGCATTACAATGGAAGCGGTGGAGGTGACTGACAAAAGGTCGCTTATAGAAAATAAGGTAGATAGACTAGTATATAATGCAGAAAATGATGCATCAATTGCCGGAGGTGACGCCACTGATGTGCTTAGGAAAGTACCTCTATTGACCGTAGATCTTAATGGTAATGTATCTTTGAGAGGTTCACAAAATGTAAGAATACTTATAAATGGAAAACCGTCAGGTATGTTTTCAGCTAATGTAGCTGATGCGCTTAAAATGTTTCCTGCAGATCAAATCAAAAAAGTAGAAGTTATTACATCACCTTCTGCAAAATATGATGCTGAAGGTACCGGTGGCATCATTAATATAATCACTTCAAAACAAAATATTGAAGGGCTGGCTGGTTCGGTCAATAGCTCCGTGGGCATAAGGCAAAACTCTCTATTTTCCAATTTGAATGCAGGCAAAGGAAGGCTTGGCTTCAGTTCTTCGGCTGCCATATTTTACTCCAATCCCGCAAAAGGCGCCTTAACATTTGAAAGGATAGATAATGTAGATGGATTGACCAATCGATTTACCCAAGATGGTTTACAGACTACTTCAAGATTGGGAGGCAACGGCAATGCAAGTGTGTTTTATGATTTCAATGGATTCAACTCTATCAATTCCTCTTTAAACTTCAGAGGATTTGGATTTGACGTAGATGGCAGCGTTGATGGAATGTTAGACAACAAAGCATTAAATTTTATGGATAATTATACCAGGAAAAATTCCGGAAATAATTTTAATGGTGGTTTTGATTGGAATACCGATTATACCATGAAATTTGAAAATCAAAAAGACAGAGAATTGTCCGTAGCTGTGCAGTATACCAAAGACAACAACGATCAGGATTTTAATGTAAATGAAGCACATACTTTTCTAACAGCCATTAATAGAGATGCAAAGATTGTGAATGATGGCGACAATCATGAATATACTTTTCAGCTAGACTATACGCATCCGTTCAAGGCCGGAGCAAAGCTTGAAGTTGGGGCCAAATCGGTAATTCGAAATATCGTGAGTGATTATCAAAATAAACTCAAAGACCAAACCGGTACCTATACTAATATACCATCATTATCAGATTTGTTCAAATACAATCAAACAGTTTCTGCAGCTTATGCATCTATGGGTTTTATTGTCAATAAAAAGTGGAATTTTATTACAGGAGTAAGGTACGAAGGCACATCATACGATGGTCAATACGCCTCATCTGAAGCAGGTAATTTTGACAATAAGTACTACAATATTTTACCAAATTTTACTTTGAGCAGAAACTTACCAAATTTCAAATCTATAAAGCTTTCTTACACCCAAAGAATTCAAAGACCAAGTCTTTTGTATATCAATCCTTTTATCAACAATACAGATTTTTTAAACCGAGTTGTTGGCAACCCATCGTTAAAGCCAGAAATTGCCGACCAAATAGAATTTGGTTACAATACCAATTTTAAAGGCTTTACCATATTCTCTGCAATATATTTCAAAAAAACAACAGATATCATTGAGCAGATATTGTCCATCAGAAATAATATCTCAGAAAACACCTATCTCAATATCGGCGAGAATAATTCATTTGGACTTAATCTCTTTACGACGAAGACAATTAAGAAACTGACATTGAGAGGCGGTGGTAACGTATTTTCCTATGATGCTAAAGGTATAGTAAACAATCAAGTATTGCAGCGCACTTCTTATGAGTACAATTTATTTTTCAATGGTGATTTTAGCTTTAGTGGGTCATTAAAGGCCGATTTTTTTGGATTCTTTAAATCACCAAAACGAAGTGTTCAAGGCGATAATCCTGCATTTTCCATTTACGGCATGGGCATAAGGAAAGAGTTTAAAAATTCAAGCATAGGTCTTACTTTGATAGAACCGCATACACCTAATAAGGTATTTAAAACAGACATAAAAGGTGAAAATTATACTCAGAGTAGTAGTTTTTCCCTTCCATTCAGATCTATTGGTATCAACTTTAGGTATAAATTTGGCTCAGTGGACTTTAAAGAAAGAAAGACTAAAATAAAGAACAATGACCTTAAGCAAGGCGATGATCAACAAGGCGGTGGGACGACTCAGCCAAGGAACAATTAGGAGTAAGGAAGAAAGCTACATCTTCAGAACAAATACTTGTTGTGCACTATGATGGGTATAATCAAAGTAACGATTGGATGGTTTTCTTTTAGAATGTTCGCGGTAAATTCGAAACAGTGACAAAATGAATTATCTTTCCGACTCATGACACTTAAAAGCCTACCTCCAGGCGACTAACAAGCTGCTCATACACTATTGTTAAAATTATTTTAAATAAGCTAACCACAATTTTTATGCAAAATCTAAAAGAAAAAAGAAGCACAAGCAAAAAGCGAATTTGAAATTAGCAAAATAGCAAAAGTACCAACAAGGTCATTGGGAATATAAAAACATATTTCCTGAATGTGGTAATTATATAACTTAATAACCAAGTTGTATAATGAATATCCTCATAAAATAATGGAATTTTGAAGTATGGAACAATGACGTTTCATTCACAAATAATACATGTTTTATGAAAGCAGAAATAGGAATAACCGAAGTTAATCGACAGGCAGTTACCACAGAGTTAGCAAAAGTATTAGCAGACGAAACCGTGCTATACATTAAAACAAAAAATGCACACTGGAATATTGAAGGAGTGGACTTTTATGATAAACATAAATTTTTTGAAACCCAATTTGGGCAATTAGATGAAATGATTGACAGTGTGGCTGAACGTATTCGCTCCATCGGACACTATGCACCTGCGACGTTGAAGTCATACCTAAGCATAACCCACTTGACTGAACAATCAAGAGAAAAAAACGATAGCCATGGGTTTATTAAAGAACTTTTGGAAGACCACGAAAGCATCATCATTATTTTGCGTAAACACATCAAATCATTTACACATGATTTTCATGATATAGGCACGGGTGATTTTATAACGGGCCTTATGGAGACCCACGAAAAAATGGCCTGGTTCCTACGTTCACACTTGAAAAATTAAAACTATGTCAATCACAACAACCCTAAAATGGAGATACGCTACCAAAAGAATGAATGGTGTGGAAATTCCTTAAGGCAAAATGGATACTATATTTAATGCCCTGTCGCTAGCACCTTCTGCATCAGGGTTACAACCATACTCAATATTAGTTATTGCAAATAAGGCTTTATTGGAATAAATAAAACCTATTGCCATGATGCAGCCACAAATTATCGAAGCATCTGCTTTACTTGTATTTTCGTCTTGGGAAAAAATAACTTCCGAAGATATTAATGTTTATATTGACCAAATTGCCAAAGAAAGAAATGTATCTGTTAACTATTTGAAACAAGAAAAGAACACTTTGAAGCTCAACTTAAAATCAGCGATCGCGATAATTTGATTTGGAGTTCAAACCAAGCATATATCGCTCTTGGGGATGGCTTAATCGCCGGTATAGAAGAAGAAATTGACAGCACGCCAATGGAAGGATTTGATAAAAAACAATTGGACAATTTTTTGAATTTGGAGGAAAGAGGGTTGCGCAGCAAAGTGTTGCCGGCTCTGCGTTACAGAGATGTTAAAAATGACTATTTGGCCAATCTTAAAAAGATTAGACGCGATAAGGAAAAACTATTTATTCAATTTCCATAATCAAAATTTACAAAAAATATTATGCAATTTTAATTATCATTGTTGGGTACCCATTTTGTGTGGTGCATCGCATTGGGTGTCTTACTTATTTGAATTTTCACAGCTCCTTATGCTATTCTGGAGCAAATAAAAAAAAGACATACCGCCTGATACTCTGATAAAACGTTTTGCATCAGGGCAACTCAATAATGAAGAATATAAGGAAAATAAAATAAATATATAGGACATGGAATTTTCAAAAGACTATAGAGTAAGTTTTTTTTTAAAAATTGGAAATTTTAGTTACGGTCTTCCAATTACTGTTATTGGTATTACATAGATTAAAAAAGAACTTTATTCTTCATGGTTTGGTACTTTTTCTTCTCTATCATAAGCTTGTATTTTAATGCTATCAAAGAAGAAGTTTCTATCAGGCAACAACAAAATAAGAATAAGTAATAAAATCTCAACTCATTGGTAGCATATTTAATTATTTTTACACAATAAAATACTACAGTAAATAAATAAAAAGAGCTTGCAAGGCACTACACCAAGACAGTACAGATCCGATACAACAGAATTGCGATTAATAAAAACAAATACCTTCTGCCTTAGATAGCTAAAGGTATAATTTATTACTTGTTATAAGAGAGTTTTTTAATTTGAAGTTTAGTGGTTCTAATGAAATTTAGCGATTAAAAATTCCAATTTTCCAAAGCTTAAAACAATAAATGTAAGTTTAAATTTTTAAATCTTACGAACGATCGTTCGTAAGTGGCTTTTATTAGTGAAAAATTAATCAAAATATTATTCTTATAATATACTTTTTTCATAAGATTATGCAATTTTAATATAGAATTTTGCAAAGTCCCTGACTTCTATTATCATCACCTTTACATCAGATGTTTATGGCAGAAAAACAAGTATTGTATTGTACAAAAAGATAAATAAACGATTTCATGGGTAAATTAAAGTTGAAAGCAGACTTAGTTAGGGAAAATAAACTGATGACAGAAAGTAATGCCATGACAGACCATTATGAAATCAAGCCGTTTAAAGATTTAGGCGGAAAATGGATAATACTTTTTAGTTATGCTGTTGACATTGAAAATGTAAATGCCAAAGCTTTTTCAACATATACTACCATGCAAAAGGAATTTTCAGAATTGCACAATCAATTAACAAAAATGTCCAATGACGGCTTATATAGTCATATAGCTTGGCTGTTTACTTCTGAAGAAATCATTAGATTGAAAAGAATTAAAAATGCAAAATATAAATTTCATTTAACAGAAAATATAGCAAAGCCTGTGAACGAAATTCAAAGTGTATTGCAGCCATGCAAAAGTATTGCACACGCAGCACAAGCTGTAATTTACATCGATCCTCACGGCAATAGAAAAGCATTGATTTATTACCCTATGGTATTTGGTAAAAATTTTGAAGAAATAAAAAGAGTAATTTTTGCGTTGCGTACTGCAGATTTTCGAAATCAATAATTAATGCCAGAAGGTTTTCATAATTAACCATATACAGCAACCTAGGAATGAAAAGAGAAGGATCTCTACCTAAAAAACGATTGCGGCTTATAAGATCACTTATGCTCTCCAATACTCAAAAGATATAAGATATACTTTTAATTGTGTAACATATTCAACAGTTTATCCAGATATATTTGCATTAATATTAAAGCTTCAAACGAATGTCTTATAGTGCTTATTTAAAATATATTTTACTTAATATATATGTTGAAAGTACTTATAAAAAAACAAAAATGAAATTATTGAAAAATAAAGTTGCCATAATCACAGGTGGCGCCGGTAGTATAGGGCTTGAGGTAGCTAAAACCTTTCTGTCCGAAGGAGCCAAAGTACTTCTGGTTGATGTAAATGAAAGTGCTTTAAAAAAAGTGGTGAAGCAATTTGACAATGATAATATAAAGTACTGTACTGCAGATGTAACAAAATCCAAAGATGTGCAGAAGTATGTAAATGAGGCCGTGAAAGCATACGGAAAGATTGATATTTTTTTCAACAATGCTGGCATAGAAGGTGTCGTCAAACCTCTGATTGATTATCCGGAAGAAGATTTTGATAAAGTAATAGCTGTAAACGTCAGAGGCGCCTGGCTTGGCAATAAATATGTATTGCCACATATGAAAAAAGGGTCAAGTATAATTATGACTTCTTCTGTTGCAGGCATAGTGGGATTTGCAAATTTAAGTGCCTATGTAGCCAGCAAGCATGCGGTAGTAGGCATTATGAAATCCAGTGCATTAGAAGCGGCAGAGCAAAAAATACGCGTCAATTCTATTCATCCATCACCTGTCAACAATAGAATGATGAGATCTATAGAAGAAGGTGCGTCTGCAGGACATAGTGAAGATGTAAAAAAACAATTTGAGGCATCAATACCGATGGGAAGATATGCAGAAGCATCGGAAATTGCTAACTTGGTAGTTTTCCTGGCTTCTGACAATAGCAAATTTATTACCGGTAGCACGTATACAATTGATGGCGGTATGTGTGCACAATAATGAACCACGAATAAACTAAATTTTTTTCAATTTATATTAATATCCAGCATTCAACCCAATGCTATGAAAGAATTTTATTTTCAAAACTATTGGCATTCAGGTGACATTTTCAATTAGTAATGCAAGCTCGCAAAATAATTGAAAATGTTTTCCTTGAATGGTAAACAAAAAAAACATAATGAATACCATTTTTAATTTTAGCTTTTCACTTACTCTACAAATATTGCTGTTGTATAGCTATACCAATTCCAATGCCCAAACCATTGAGCTTGGCATACGCTACATGCCGACATTCTCCAATTTCCATTTGCAGACTTCAACCGGCGGCACTGTTGCAGGCAATGTCAATCTGGGGTTTGGTGCCGGTGGTGTTATAGGTGTAACCATTGGCAATCATTTAGGCGTACAGGGAGAAATTATCTACAATTCAATTTCACAAAAGTATAAAGAAATTGATGTAGAAAGAGAAGTAAATCTCAAATATGTGAATGTACCTTTGCTACTTTCATTAAACACAGGCAAATCAAATCTAGTAAATCTAAATGTAGTACTAGGTCCACAGATAGGAGTCAGTGCTGGGAGTACAATAATTATTAAAAATGGTGGCTCCGGTACATCCAATGCTGTCTTGTCTGTCAAAAAAGGCGACCTGGGTTTTGCTTATGGAGCCGGTCTGGATTTTGCTTTGAGGCCCTCAAGCAATATTCGATTGACAATCGGATATCGGGGAGTCAGGGGTCTATTTGACATTAGCGATAATAGCCAATCACTTGATACTGACTCATTCTACTTACTTAAAAAAACGCACATCCATACCAATGCAGGATATATAGGATTGTCCTTTTTATTTTAAAAGGTTACAAAAATTATCACTATTGTCCGACTTAAATAATTAAGGGATAGCCTATAACAGCTATCCCAAAATGATTAGTTTTGTTTTGCAGAACTAAAACAAATCATGAGCA
>JAYUTD010000505.1:0-3071 GCA_043755305.1 Saprospiraceae bacterium | reverse complement strand
TAGATCTCAAGCCAAAAATACTTATAATAAAGATTGGAACGAATGATATTGCAGAAAACAACGGAGCTTACAGTGAAAAATTTACCTCAGACAACATTGAGTCAATGGTGGATATTGCTAAACAAAATAAGATAAAAGTTATCTTAGCCTCAGTACTTCCGGCTAGTGAGTTTATTTGGAGAAAATCTGTTACCAATGTAGCAGAAAAGATTAAAAACCTCAATAAAGCATTATTTAAAATTGCAGCCAAACACAAAATTCCATACCTTGATTACCATTCGAAACTCCAAAACAATATTGGCGGTCTTAACAAGGATCTTGCGGAAGATGGTGTACATCCTACCCTAAAATGTTATGAAATCATGGCCGGAATGGCAAAAGAAGCAATAGATAAAAGATAATTTCTTTCGCCTAGCCATCTAACAAAACTAAAATATGTTCAAATCAAATACACTAAAATATACCACCCAGGGCGCTCATTTATATCATTGGCAACCTCATTATGCAAATGCACCCGTGCTATTTTGTAGCGAGAAAGTTGTTTTTCAAAAAGACAAGGCGATTAGGGGCGGCGTACCTATCTGTTGGCCTTGGTTTGGACCAAAAGATGGCTTGCCACAACATGGTTTTGCAAGAACAATGGAGTGGTTATTGGTAGAAAATAATTTTGAAAATCAGATAAATAGAATTCAGTTTACAATGCACTCTGATGAGAGTACAAAATTGTTTTTTCCATTTGATTTTAAAATTACCTTTGATATTATCGAAAACGAAAACAATTTATTGCTTTCTCTCACCACAGTCAATTTAGACCAACGACCTTTTCCTATAACAGCTGCGCTACATTCCTATTTTCATGTAGACGATATAAGTAATATTGAAATTATAGGACTAGGCGATAGCTCATTTATTGACAAACTTGACAATCAAAAAATTAAACGTCAACCTGATGCAGTGCTTGAAATAAATGAAGAAATCGACAGAATATATTTAAGCTCAAATACGACAAAAATTATAGACCATTACCTCAAAAGAACAATCACCATTGACCACAACGCATCTTCAATTGTAGTGTGGAATCCATGGGCCGAAAAATGCCAATCCATAAGCGACCTTTCAGCGGAAGAGTATAAAAAATTTATCTGTATTGAATCTGCCATTGCGCCCAAAGAAAAAATCCTTCTACCTAATGAAACTAATATATTAGAGCAAAATATAACAATTGATGTTATGTAATTTATATTGTAAAATCTCACCAATTAGCAACTCACCCTTGTACATATACCATGGCCTTTTCCTGAAAATATGCTTCGTCAAAATAATTTTTCAAAGGCTTTATTTCTGTATACTCACCTTTATTTAACAATTTCATTTCCTCTTTTAGATTAATTCCTTTAAGCGCTATTATTCCATTTGGCATAATGTTAATATGCTTATCACTTATTGATTTTCTGCACCACAATACAAGCTTGTCAATGGTAGCAACAGCTCTGGTTACTACAAAATCAAATTTTTCTTTTTTTATGTCTTCTGCCCTTGTATGCCGGGTAGATATATTTTCCAACCCTATTGTCTGAGCAATCTCATTCACAACATTCAATTTTTTATTGATAGAGTCCACAAGAAGAAATGTACATTCTGGCAATACTATTGCCAATGGTATTCCCGGGAATCCGCCACCGGTGCCTAAATCCAGAAACCTTGTCCCATCTTTAAATTTCATTAATTTTAGTATAGCCAATGAATGCAATACGTGATGCTCATAGAGATGTTCTATGTCCTTTCTTGATATTACATTTATTTTCTGATTCCATTCTGTATATAATGGCAGCAATGCTTCAAATTGTTTGATTTGCCGAGCAGTTTAATCAGGAAAATATTTTTTTATTATTTCCATATTATTTTATTATTGAACACCGTTTTTAACCCAATTGTGCAATAAAGTAAAGATAATAAAAAGTCCGACACAAATAACATAAAAACTATCCTGCGTTCATTCAATTTCGCAAAACACGCATACTGAATAATAAGCATTATTGTAGTCATAAAAACCCAGGATGAAATCACTACCAGACAATCTATAGTGTCCATTAAAATGCCTGCGATCATTAAAAAATATATACCTAAATGCAAAATTGCAAATAAACCTAATAAAAATTTATGTTTAACATTGTACAATTGTGACGTACTTGCATGTCTTATTTTTTGTTTGAGGTAATCATTAATGTTTTTTGGTCCCGGGGATTTACATTGGGCATTGGCATGTATACATATTGAGGTATTTTCTACGGTTGCCGCCTTTTGTATAAACATGTCATCGTCTCCTGAAGCGATGGTATAATTGTCTTGGAAGGGATTAGTTTTAAGAAATAAGCTTTTCTTGAACACCATATTTCTTCCTACGCCCATATAAGGAATACCTGCCAATGCATAGGACAAATACTGCATCGCTATGTATCCGGCTTCATATTTGGCAATTTGTTCCACAAAACCATGGCCGCTAAGAGGACCATAACCGAGCACTATTTCTTTTTTATCCGCCACTATTTTACCTACCATTAGACTTATCCAATCTAGGGATGAAGGCACACAATCGCTGTCTGTAACTAGTATCCATTGGTATTTTGACATCTCTATGCCTTTTGTCAAAGCCATTTTCTTACCTGGCACATCTCTGATCGGATTGCAATATACTACAATTTTCGATTGAAAATTTTCGATTGTATCTTTAACACCATCTGTGGAAAAGTCATCTACTACAACAATTTCATAATTTTCGTGATTCTGTTTTAATAACTTATTTAGTAATACTTCTAAACCCACTTTATTATTTTTCACGCATATTACTACACTTACTCCCTCTTTCCTGTTAAGCATATCAGACGGCTTATATCTTGCCAATTTCGAAAATAGAACCAGCCAGTATGCCAGCCTGAATATAATTAAACCAAAAAGCATGTAGGCCATATTATTAAGGCTTAAAATGATTCCATCCTTGTGAAGTAATTTGATGGTAACTTCCTCCACTGGACAACAATCGCAAACCTTCGCTGGCATTTTTTATCTCACCT
>JAYUTD010000504.1:0-3072 GCA_043755305.1 Saprospiraceae bacterium | reverse complement strand
ATCGCACTAACACTTTCAGCAAAGGATTATTGGCTATGACATTTGAATGTGCCAAATGCCACGACCATAAATATGATCCTATATCACAAAAAGATTACTATGGCACCTTTGCTTTTTTCAACCAACTCAACGAAAAAGGATTGGTTGGGGATATTTCACTGGCCTCACTTGCAGATCCGCCTTACATGACCATTACTGATGATGACAAAGCCTCTTTACTGTCATTTATCAATAAACAAGACACTATGGATGTCAGAGTTATGGTCATGAAAGACAGCAATGTATTGCGCAAAACATACTTATTGAAAAGAGGGCAATACGATAAGCCTGACTATGCAGTCCCGCACAATTTGCCCAAAGCCATTTTACCTTTTGATACTTTACAATTTGAAAAAAACAGGTTGGGACTGGCTAAATGGATGTTTAACGATGGCAATCCACTTACAGCAAGGGTATTTGTTAATTTGATGTGGCAGGAATTTTTTGGCCGGGGTATAGTACGCACCACCGGAGACTTTGGTTTGCAAGGCGACCTTCCTTCTCACCCCGAATTATTAGATTGGCTAGCCGCTGATTTTAGAGATCATGGGTGGAACATCAAGCGATTGATCAAACAAATTGTAATGTCCTCGACTTACAGACAATCTTCTATTGTAAATAAGAAAAATCATGGCATCGATCCTGAAAATATTTACTTCTCACATGGCCCAAGGCAAAAACTTTCCGGAGAACTATTAAAAGATCATATCCTTGCAACAGCCGGCTTGCTTAATATGGAAATAGGTGGCCCAAGCATTAAACCTTACCAACCCAAAGGCTTATGGGAAGCTGCTACTTCAGGGCGGGGTCAACTGGCTACTTATGTGCAGGACCATGGAAAGGAAATCTATAGACGAGGCTTGTATCATTTTATCAAGAGGACTGTGCCACCTCCATCGATGTTGATATTTGATGCCTCCAACAGAGATCAGTGTGAAGTAAGGCGATCCAAGACCAATACCCCATTGCAAGCTTTGGTAATGATGAACGACCCTCAAATATTAGAAGCTTCCCGGTATTTTGCACAAAAATTGATTAAAGAAAAAACAAGTCTTTTTAATAAGATAAATCAAAGTTTCAGAGCAATTGTATGTCGCAAACCACAGCCTAAAGAAATCGAAATATTGCAGGAATATTATACTGAAACAAAAACTAAATTAAATCCAACAAAGGCTAAAAAAATACTTGACATTGGAGAAAGCATTCAATCAAAGACAGATGCAATAGAAACAGCGGCAATGATGCAGACCATACAACTTATTTATAACTTAGAAGAAAGCAGCATACGATGAGTAATCCATTTTTCGAAAACAGATTGAATGTCAATAGAAGATACTTCCTTGGCAAGGCTGCTGTAGGTTTAGGTAGCCTTGCATTGGGATCATTGCTGATCAAAGATTTATTCAACACAGATGGTACCATCCAATCTGAAAAATTACCACATTTTGCTCCAAAGGCAAAACGCATTATTTACCTTTTTCAAAATGGTGCTCCTTCACAATTGGAGTCTTTTGATTACAAACCGTTGCTTCAAAAGATGTATGGTCAAGACTTGCCTGAGTCTATCCGCAGTGGGCAAAGGCTTACCGGAATGACTTCCAACCAAACAAAATTTCCTTTGGTAGGTTCTTATTTCAAATTCAATCAGCATGGCTCTACCGGAGCGTGGATAAGTGAACTTTTTCCTCATATAGCAGGCATTGCAGACGATATATGTATTGTAAGATCAATGCACACTGAAGCCATCAATCACGACCCGGCACTCACGTTTATGCAGACTGGTGCACAACAAGGCAATCGTCCAAGTATGGGTGCATGGCTGAGCTACGGTCTTGGATCTGAAAACCAAAATCTTCCAGGCTTCTGTGTCTTGTTGTCAAAAGGCAAAGGCAATGGACAAGGTGTGTATTCTAAGTTATGGACCAACGGATTTTTGGACAGCATGCATCAGGGAGTTCAATTCAGCAACAGTGAAGAGCGAGTGTTGTACCTCAACAATCAGGACAGCATCAGTAAGGTGGATCGCAGAAATATGCTGGACCACCTTAATGAATTAAATCAAATGAATTATGAGTATGTCCTTGACCCGGAAATAAAAACCAAAATCGAACAATATGAATTGGCATATAGGATGCAAACAGCAGTGCCCGAAATTACTGATCTTTCGAAGGAATCGGACGCAATCATAAAATTGTATGGCCCGGAATGTTTGGTGCCCGGAACATATGCAAGCAATTGTCTATTGGCCCGAAAATTATCAGAATCCGGGGTTCGATTTGTACAACTCTACCATCAGGGTTGGGACCAGCACGTCAATCTTGTAGGTGAAATGCCAAGTCAGGCAAAAGACGTAGACAGGGCATCCGCAGCGTTGATCACTGATTTAAAACAACGAGGATTGCTGGATGAAACACTGGTCATCTGGGGCGGAGAATTCGGTCGCACCAACTATTGTCAGGGAGAATTAAGTGAAGGTGTGTATGGCCGTGACCACCACCCAAGGGCCTATTCCATATGGATGGCAGGAGGTGGTATAAAACCTGGTGTCTATGGTGAGACAGATGAATTTGGCTACAATATTATTCAAGACCCAGTTCATGTCAATGACTTTCATGCTACGGTTTTGCACCTTATGGGTCTGGATCATGAAAAACTAATATATAAACATTTAGGCAGAAGATATCGGCTTACCGACGTCGCCGGACAGGTAGTGAATAATATTATAGCGTAAACAAACCATAAACTTAAATCCCATTGAATAAAATCCAAAATATCTTCTCTAATATTAACTTCGGATTGATTGTTCTTATGGCCTTTATGGTAATGTTTCATTCATCTGTAGCCCTACCTCAGTGTATGCAATTTACGGGAAGATTACATCCGATGTTGGTCCATTTACCCATCGGTATGTTTCTGCTTGCTGTTATTCTTTTTGTATTTGGGAGAAAATTTGAAGGAACCGAAATTGCTCCAATCCTTCATTTTATTTTCGCAGTAAGTACATTTACGTCTATCTTATCAGCAATAGCAGGC
>JAYUTD010000503.1:0-20550 GCA_043755305.1 Saprospiraceae bacterium | reverse complement strand
TCAGGTGTCATCATCGGTCCCAATGCATTTAACATCATCGAAAAAAGTGAAGCGGTCAATTTATTTGCTACCATAGGTTTACTGTATATCATGTTTATCGCAGGGCTTGAGCTCGATATGAATGAATTTAAGAAAAACAGCAATAAGAGTTTGATGTTTGGTTTTTTTACTTTTATCATACCTATATTGATAGGTTATCCGGTGTTAAAATACTTGTTGGGCTATGACATTAATGCAAGTTTTCTTACCGCTTGTATGTTTGCTACGCATACACTGGTGGCTTACCCGATTGTAAGCAAACTAGGCATTACGAAAAATCAGGCGGTGGCAGTATCTGTGGGTGGCACCATCCTTACGGATACAGCAGTTCTTCTCATATTGGCTGTCATTATTGGCAATGCTGAGGGCAATCTGAATTCTGCCTTTCTATTAAGACTGGGAATTTCCTTAATAATATTTGGAGTTATTATGTTTTTCCTGATACCTCCTTTTGCCCGATGGTTTTTCAATCGCCTGGAAAGCGAGCATCATTCACACTACATTTTTGTACTGTCCATCGTATTTTTTGCCGCCTTCCTAAGTCAGGTAGCAGGTGTAGAGCCAATTATAGGTGCCTTTATGGCCGGACTGGCATTGAACTCACTTATACCCCATTCTTCTGCACTGATGAATAGGATAGAATTTATAGGCAACTCACTTTTTATCCCATTCTTTCTGATCAGTGTAGGCATGGTAGTAGACCTCAAAGTGCTTACCCACGGCTATCAAGCATGGATTGTAGCCGGAACTCTTACCATCGTAGCCCTTTTCAGCAAATGGGTCGCTGCATTTTTTACACAAAAAGTATTCAACTATTCAAGTGACCAAAGGCAATTGATCTTTGGCTTGAGCAGTGCACATGCCGCGGCGACTTTGGCCATAATATTGGTTGGCTTTAAAGCAGGTATACTGGATGAAAATATACTGAATGGTACCATCATACTAATACTCGTTACCTGCATTGTGGCATCGTTTGTAGCAGAAAAAGCTTCAAAATCCATTATCGCAAAATCCACCAATGAACTCAATTATGACGAAATCCAATATGAACTCGTGAGCGAGCATATTCTACTACCCATCGAAGAAGATGAAAACATCAATAAGGTACTGGAATTTGCATTGACCATAAAAAACAAAAAATCTGTTCAGCCCATATCAGTGCTGTCTATTATTGACTATGACGATGAGGCAGAAATTAACATCCTAAAAGAAAAACGCAGGCTGGAGACCATCATCAATGATGCAGCTGCGGTAGAAACCCGAGTCAATTACATCAGCACCATTGACCACAATACCGGCAGTGGTATAGCCAGGACTTCCAGAGAAATCATGGCCAATCTCATCGTCATGCCCTGGCCTACGAGCCAAAATTTTATGGATAAATTTATCGGTGAAAAAATTGAAAGTATCGTCAACTATACCGACAAAACCTTATTCGTTTGTTCCATAAAAGAGCAAATGATCTATTATAAAAAAATAGTGCTGGCCTTGCCGCCTTATGCTGAGAAAGAAAATGGATTTAAACAATGCATGAATAAAATATTTTTATTGGCCAAAAACCTCAATCTCAAAGTGGTGTGTTTTTGTAATAAAAGTACCATAGATGAAATTCAGCATTTCGATACCTACCTTGGTTATGGAATAAAAATAGAGCACAAGGAATTCAGCGATTGGGAAGATTTTCTAGTACTGTGCCGCGATGTACAGGAAAAAGACTTGTTGATCACCATTACTGCCAGAAAAGGGTCTGTCTCTTACTTGCCAATATTGGATAGCATTCCGGCAAAGATGGAGAAACATTTTCCAACCAACAAAATACTCATCTATCCCCAGCAATTTAGCAATTTGAAATTGTATGACAATTACCTCGACATGAATGCTGAGCCAATATCCAAGGGCATCAAAACTTTCAACAAGATCAAAAAAGGAATATTTGGTCAATCAAAAAAAGGATAGGTTCTTTTTAAATTGATATTTCCACACCGATTTTGAATTCGATAAATAAAAATAGCTTATTTTCGTTAGATATTAAACAATTATAAATTATGAAGAAGACACTTATTGTATTTGGTGCTTTCCTATTGTTAAATTCATGTTCCAGAAATCCTGTCACTGGAAAAAAGGAATTGATCCTCATGTCAGAAGGACAAGAAAAAGCGATGGGTGCTGAAGCTGACCCAAGCATTATATCAGAATTTGGCTTATACCAAGATGCAAAGCTACAGGCATTTATCAACGAGAAAGGCAATCAAATGGCAAAAATATCGCATCAACCTGATTTGCCTTTTCAATTCAAAATCTTAGATTCTCCAGTCGTCAATGCCTTTGCTGTGCCAGGTGGCTATGTGTATTTCACAAGAGGCATTATGGCGCATTTTAATAATGAGGCTGAATTTGCAGGTGTGCTTGGGCATGAGATAGGTCATGTTACTGCAAGACACACTGCACAGCAGCAAAGCAAGCAAATTTTAGCTCAGGCAGGTTTGATTGTAGGTATGGTAGTGTCAGACGCATTCCGGCAATTTGCAGACCTTGCCAATGCAGGCTTAGGTTTGCTATTCCTCAAATTTAGCAGAAGCCATGAATCAGAAGCTGATAAACTCGGCGTTTATTACTCCACTGACATTGGATACAATGCCAATGAAATGGCCCATTTTTTCAAGACATTGGAAAAAATGAGCGAAGGAGGGCGTATTCCTACATTTATGTCTACTCACCCAAATCCGGGAGATAGGTTTGTGAAAGTCAATCAACATGCAGCCGATGTCCAAATGGCCAAAAACCTCAATAAAAATAACTTAAAAATAAACAGGGATAGCTACCTTAAAATGATAGATGGTATTATATATGGTGAAGATCCCAAACAGGGATATGTCGAAGGCAATATTTTCTATCATCCGGAGTTGTTGTTTCAATTCAATGTACCTGCTGGTTGGCAGCTGGTAAACTCTCCTGCTGAGGTGCAGATGGCGCCTGAAGATGGAAAAGCTATAATACTTCTTGATGTAGAAGAAGCAACCACTCTGGACCAAGCAGCGACCAATGTCATAGATAGAAATAAAATAAAAGTTGAAGACAGAACCAACATCAATGTCAATGGCTTGCCTGCTGTTGCGCTTTATGGCACACAAACTGGTGATGCACAAAACGGCCAGCAAGCAGAGGTACTAAAGTTGATGGTGTATTTGATAAAATACAATAACATGATTTACAAATTTATTGGCCTTTCCACCAACCAAGACTTCAATACTTATTTCAGTAATTTTTCCGCTACCATGAAAAGTTTCAATAAACTATCTGATGCCTCTAAAATCAACAAATTGCCCCAAAGAATAAAGATTGTTTCTACAAAACGTACCGCTTCATTAAAAGATGTGATGAACGACTTTAGCCAATCTTCTGATAATCTAAGTAAATTGAGTTTACTAAATGGTATGGAATTGACAGAATCTGTGCCTGCCGGAACATTGGTGAAAATATTGGAATTGAGAAAGTAAATACAACTCACTGATAATCTAGTGGATTGATGGTATTAATAAAAAATGTAAAAAAAATAGCCTTAAAAGGTTGAAAAGAATATAAATCATTGTAAATTTGCAGCTCTTTAGGCCGAAAGCGTCCTGAAAAGCTTCAAATCTGCGGAAGTAGCTCAGTTGGTAGAGCACAACCTTGCCAAGGTTGGGGTCGCGAGTTCGAGTCTCGTTTTCCGCTCAAAATTGCCCTCAAAATTGGGGGCTTTTTTTTTCTTCTTGATTAACTACCATTTGTCAAGAGAATTTTTGAGGCCCTGGTGGTGGAACTGGTAGACACGCAGGACTTAAAATCCTGTGGCCATTACGGTCGTGCGGGTTCAAGTCCCGCCCGGGGTACTAAAAAATTTTCAACTCGCAACTATCCAACTACTTTTCAGGTAGCTTTGGCCATAAACAGAAAATTTCCTTTCTTTTAACTTTTTCATAGCACTTTTTGCAATGAATGATAAGTTATCTTTCCATCCTTGGTATACTCAGGAAAATAAAACAGAATAATATTTTCCCTTGTTGGCCCATCTAAAATTCCAAACACTCGTGCCGTTTTCTCGATTCCAATACAAAGTATTCAAAAGAGAATCGCATTATGCCAACATTTTGACAAATAAACCTG
Source organism: Saprospiraceae bacterium (assembly GCA_043755305.1). Classification (GTDB taxonomy): domain Bacteria; phylum Bacteroidota; class Bacteroidia; order Chitinophagales; family Saprospiraceae; genus JADKBO01. Next base: position 16,368 of record JAYUTD010000503.1, on the reverse strand, counting down.
CCGATTAAGTTGAAATACCTGCCAATCGAGTTGGCGCTGTTGTCTGTTTGATTCAGCTGTTTGTGAATTAGAATATGTTAATGGTTTACTTGAATTCGAAACGTGCACATCTGATTTCGTCAAGAATCAATTGGATCTAATGAAGTACCCATTAGGTATACTGAATTGTTTATACGTATCTGTTCTCCAAAATAGAAATGTTGAGAAAAGTGTGTCAAATTTTAAATAAAACAAGAAATATAAATTTAATGAAAAATCGCACAAAGCCAACGCCTCATGCGATCCATAAACATTTATTCTATTTAACTAATTTCTATATTGACTGTAACTTGTTTGAACTTATTGAACCATACCAATGCCTGCATTCCAATAATTTTAATGTTCAGCGGACATAACCGAACGGTGCGAAGCAATTTTGATCCATTGGGGTCAAAATAGTGAGGTGACTGAATGATTTTCTCGCAGAGAAATGAACACATACGAAATGTGTTCAAATGAAGGAAGAACGAAGTGGTAGAGCAAAGCTTTGCGAGGCTTAGAGTATGTATCGTCTTACAATCAATAGAACCCCGTAGGATTGAAAATCCAACGGGGTGAACTCATTTAATTACATTGAACTATATTGAACTTATTGAATTACATTGAACTATATTGACCTACCTCACCAGTGTAATCGTTCCTGCTTTTTTAACCGTCTCTGTTTTGCCACAGATAGCTATACTCGCTTCAATACTATAAACATAGACCCCAGATGTAAGCAGATTTCCACCTAACCTTCCATCCCAAATTTTATTGTTGGTATCCGATGTATAAACCATCCTACCTGAACGGTCAAATATCCTAAACGACTTAATCTCTGCTTCTTTGAATTCAGTGTTGTTGAGATCGATTACAGAATTTGCGGAATTGCCGTCCGGCACAAAGACATTAGGTAGTGTGAATACCGGTCTCTTATCAGAATTTTCCACGGTGATTGTCTCTCTTATGACCTCACAACCATTGTCAACAGAAACCGTATATATTCCACCATTTGCTATTTGAGCAATAGGTGTTGTAGCATTGTTGCTCCATTGGATAATCAAATCATTGGCACTGTAGTTGTTTATTTTTAAGCCGACTTCTGCATATCCTTTAAAACAGGTTATGCCCTCTTTCACGATATCATAGTCCACTGATTCTTTGGTCTTAAGATCTACCTGTACCACTTGATCGCATCCTATTTCATCCTTGATTTTTAACTGGTATTTTTTAGCCGGCAGACTTCCGGCAAAACCATTGGTTAAGTCAATTTCATCTCCCGACAGCCTATATGTATAGCTACCCGGCGATTTCATATGGAGGGATATCTTGCCATTGTCTTCATCTTTACAACTGCCTTCTACCTTAAGCTCATAATCAAATTTTTGACTGAACTTTAAATCATATGTTGTTGTGTCAACGCAAACACCCGCAGTATTTTCAGTCAATGAAAATACGGTATCTGCTTTAAATTTTTCGCCTAGCAGGTCAAGAGATACACCGGAACATACAATGTATTTTTTCAGAGTATATTTACCCGTTTCCTTTTTTATCACTACAGATTCTTGCTTGACGCCACACCCATTGTCTACGCTTACACTCAATTGACCTGGCTTTTCGACTTTTACATTTTTGCCATTTTCACCCGTACTCCATTTTACCCCTACGTCATTTAAGCTGTAGTTTTGCAAATCTAAAGCAATGTCCGCAAATCCTTTGGCACAACTTATGTCTTCTGCTATTATGCTAAATTTAGCTTCTTGCTTCAGTTCAATCTCAAATTTAGTCTCAGTAACACAGCCAATGTCATCCGCAAGCAGCAAATTATGTTTGCCGTTGCTTAAGCCAACTATTGAACCATTAAGTAGTGTAATATTATCTACCTTAGTTTTAAATGGATAAGGTCCGGCATTTTCAATAGTGAATGCTCCGGTAGCATTGTTTTCGCAACTTGCTTTAGTAGTTACTTTAAATTCAAGTTTTCTTGCAAATTTAATATCGTGTGCTATTGTGTCGACACATCCTGTGGATGATAATTTAAACTCTCTGTATAATGTGTCCATTTCAAATTTCTTAGACCCAATGGTTATTCCTTTCTCAGTACAAAGTATGTGGCTTGTATTTGAAAAAGAAGGAATACAATTGAAGCCCAATAAAATATTGGCTCTGGCAGTATCATCGCAGGTACTAATTTTTGCAGTCAGATTATTTAATATCCCTGCATAACCCGGTGGCATGGCATTGGGATTCACACCTACTACATATGACCCTGCTGGTAAAGTTGCAAAAATATATTTTCCATTATAGTCAGTAGTTGTTGTATAACCATTGATATTGACTGTGATGTTTTCTGCCAAACTATCTAACGGGTCAATGATGCCATTTTTGTTTTTGTCCACATATACTTTTCCAGTCACCAATCCAAAAGCTTGCTTTAAGGTGAGATTGAGTGGCTCAGATTGGCTTACACAACCATTGCTGCCAACCAACTGTACGTGGTAACTACCACTTTTAGTAAAGATTGGGTACGGTGTATTTCCGCCCAAAGAACCATCAATTGCTACATTGTCTACAAACCATTTGTATGAAGCGACATTTGGAATAGCCGGGAAACACATACTGTCCGGAACACACCTGTCGAAGCAACCTGAAGGTACAAAAGTATAATCAGGGCCTGCCTTTATTTCTGCTACATTGCTTTCGCCTTCACATCCTTTAGCATCTTTTCCTACCACAAAATAATTGCCTGCAGCGGATGCGGAAGTAGAAATTCCTTTCACCCCATTGCTCCATTTATAAGTCAAACCCACATTTGGATTTACAACTTTCAACACATTATTTGCACCTTCACAGAGCAGCCCGGAATTATTGGCACTTATCGCTATATTGCCGGGAAGCGCATTGACATAAATATTGATAGGCTCTATGGTATTGGAACAGTTGGTAATATTATCCTTTATAGTAAGTTTTAAATTATATGTATTTGCTGGTGGCTGAGCAATGACATAACTTGAATTATTGCCAATGATACCATTGTTCCATTGGTAACTCCAATTTGGCTGACTAATAGCCTGAATTTTAAAATCAAATCCCTGGCAAAATTCTATTGTGGTATCGTAATCTTTCATTGCGATGTCTTCCTTAGAGATAGTACTTACCAATGATGTTTGTGGCAATGGATTAAACTTAATTTGTTTGTCTGCCGGAGTATATTTACATCCATATGCATCTGTGACGGTAAGTCCATATATTCCTGTCTTTGTAACTGATATTGTACTTGAGGTCTCGTCTGTATTCCATTTCCATTGTGTCGCAGTATTGGCTATACTGAGTGTTGCGGACTGGCCCTCACACAAAACACCGCCGCCACTGCTTGCAATATTTCCTGACAGAGTATTTTTTTCAATAGTGATAGAAGATGTAACTTCGGAAGGGCAATTATAGATAGATTTTATTTTTGCTTTAATCAAATAAACACCATCTTTAATATACGTATGGTAACCATCAATAGTCTCCTGTATATTGCCGCTTCCCGAAGCATTATCACCAAAATTCCAATCTATTTTCAACACATCTTTTAAATCAGTAAGAGCGAAAGAAGTAGTTTCATTTTCACATCTTGCCAGACTATCCAAAATTGCAGGTAGTAGTTTAGGATGTAGGGTTACATTCATAGTATAAATATCTGTACATATTCCATCTGAAATGGTAAGTTTAACATTGTATGTGCCATCTTTTGCAAATACATGGGTAGGATCCGGTAAAGACGATATATTGTCAATTCCGCTACCAGGATCATCAAAATTCCACTTCCACGAAGTAATGGTTCTGCCGGGAATAAAAGTAGATCTGTCATAAAATTCGATCGTTTCTCCCTGACAAGCGTTGATAAAATCAAATTTGGCACTAATCGGAACTTCCACTGTTTTATTGATATACTTGAAACAAAAACTGCCAGTATTGTTTGAGTCGTCAACTTTAACCTGGTGTATTACCTTATAAAATCCGGCATTGTAATAATCATGTGTAGCATTTTTTCCGCTTGCAAAATTTTCATTTCCGGAAGCTACATCTCCAAAATACCACTCCTCACTGCCCGAAACTGCGTCAATGGCAGTACTATTAAATTCTATAGTATTACAATCAAGTGCATTGTAATTGAAATCCACAGTACCTATACTTGAAGTGCAATTTGGGGTTCCTCCGCCACCACCGCCGCCACCGCCAATAGGGTCACATGAATCATAAACACTTAAAATGTTTGAAATATTTTTACATCCAAAAGCATCCGTAACTTCTACCGTATAATTTCCAATATCGAATGGTACATATGTATTTGTAGCGATGCTGAGTGCCACTCCATTTTTATACCATTCATAGCTATAACCGTCCTCTGCATCCAATGCATATAATTTTGGATAAGTTACAGGTGTAGCGCTTAGGCAAACAGCATTGTCTTCAGGGGTTGATAAGAATATATTTGGTTTTGGCAATTCCTTTATTGTGAAACTTCCGGTATTTATACAACCCTTAGCATCGGTTGCCCGACAGGTATATGTTCCGGCTAACACAGATGGATTTGATAATGTGGATTCAACTACTCCTGCGCTGTTTTTCCATAAATAACCATTGTAAGCTATTGTTGTACTTAAAGTCGTCACTACATTTTCACATAATATCGCAGGGTGATTGACGACTACAAGAGGCAGTGAATTGATCAATACATTTTTTGTGAAAGTCCCTGCACATGTGCTCAATACTATTTTGTGACTTCCTGTCTTGTTCCATTTTACTTTAAGGGTAGATTTTTCAGTACTGATAATAGTGGCTGCATCAGTCGGTACAATTTGCCAGTTGTACTCAAGACCTTCAAAGTAGGTTGCATTGAGAGAATATTCATCATAAATACAGCTCTCCTCTTTTCCAACAAAATCTATATTGCTCAATTTTTTTGGCGCAATGGCAAAAGCATTAGAGAGGCAGTAATTGCCTGAAAGATCGGTTTGCTGAAGTTCAAGTGTATACGGACCATTGGTATTCCATGTAACTATAATCTCTTGCCCGTTGCTATTGATTGTATTGCTGCCATCTTTTATTGTCCAACTATAATTTGCATCACTCAAATTCTCATCTGCTGCATATACATAAGAAACACCGGCACAAACAGAGGATTCCCCAATTATACCCTTAGGTGCTTTGGATTTTGGCAAAACTATTATGGTTTGGCTTTGCATACCATTACAAAGATTACCCGAAGAGGTTGTAAGCGTAAGTTTATTCACATTGTAAGGCACTTTAAAATTAATATTTGTCTTGTTGTTCTCATTTAACAATATACTGCCATTTTCGTCTATTATGTTCCAACTGCTCACATTGATCGGAGTATTGGAAGCACTAACAGTATTTGCAATAAGTACTTCTCCTGCACATATTTCATTTGCAGAAACTGAAAGTGTATAAGTTGGCTTTATTAGCACCTGCAGTTCGTCGGTTCCGCCACACTTGAGATAGCAGTTATCGTATTGTACAGTTAGTTTACCTTTATCCTGAGCAGTCCAGTTGACAATAACACCATAGCTGCCTTGCCCTGATACTATAGTACCTCCTTCTACAATCCAATTGTACTGTGTGGCTCCATATTTTTGAATAGAATAATATTCAAGTGATGCGTTGCAAACTACAACTTCCCCTGATATTTCGGCATTTTCTGACAGAATAGGAATTTCAAATATTGACTTTTCAGGACAAAGATCAAAATTACATGCCTGGACTTCAAGTTCAATGATGCCTTGTGGACCCTTGCCCCAATCAATTGTAATAGATTTATCAGCCGCTTGTCCACCTGACAATACCTTGCCATCTCCGATAATCTTCCAGAGGAAGATGCCACAATCTGCATTAGTGGTATACGTTACTTTGCTATTCTCGCAGATTGTAGATCTGCAATCTATAACAGGCTTGAATTTGTCTTTAATAGTGATTTCTTTGGTAATAGTGCCTGAGCATCCACATTCATTTTTTACCAAAAGAGATATTTTATATTTACCTGGTGTATTATAACTTACTTCAGGCTTTATTTCATTTGACTTTTCTCCATTGCCAAAATCCCATTCGTAATAGCTTGCATCTGAAAGAGTAGGTTCAGGAAAAATATTTTCACCGGCACAAAAGACATTACCATTTGTTGTAAAATCAATTTCCAATTTTTTAAGGATTTTGACGGAAAAAGAAGTTTCACCAAAACAACCGCCGCCAAGCGAATCGCTTGAGAATGCGAAAGCCGTCAGATTCCCTACGCCGCTTTCTCCCCATATGACTTCTATTTGATTGCCGATTATAGTATAGCTTTTAGCATTTGATACATTCCAGGTTACAATATTATTTGGAAGAGAGTTTGGAATAAAATAAGTCTGCATAGAATTTGAGCATACCGTCTGATTGTAATTATTGTCTGATTTACATGATATACCTCCTGCATTCTGAATATATAAATTGTTAAAAGTATTGACCTGTACCAAAATTGAGTCAATTGAAGTACCATAATAGGCAACTAATTTGTAGGTTCCAGGGCAAAAAAAGCAAACTTCATGAGCTGTTTCCTGATTAATTATCTTATCGATAAAGCAGGTATTTGGTGATCCATTTGGCCCATATACCGCAAATTTTGCCCCAACTACCGGCCCATTTTGGGAATAAATGTAATAAGGCAAGCAATCTCCGACACATGCCGTTTGTCGACCTTCTATGAATAAAAAATTTTGGCTAAAAGCAGTCAGATAGAATAGAGCAAAAGCAATAGACAAATTCTTTTTTATAATGTTCATCTTTTTTTGTTTTTTTGATGAGTATATGGGAAAGAGTAGTCAAGGATGAAAAACGCTGCTAATTAATGCACATTTTTTATAAATAATGGTTGTTTCACATATAATCTGTAACCGGAGTAAATCGTATTACGTATTATGATTTTCCACATTTTTAATTCAATACTAGAATATGAAGACATTTTTATCTTTTCACCCAATATTAATCGCAGTAGTTGTGGTTTTCTCCTCTTGCAATACCAACCACAATATAGACTGGTCTGTATTTGATAAAAACGGCACTACCATTGTATATGATGATGGTATTGAAAAAGTAAAGGTTTTCTATAAAGGAGAAATTATGATAAATGATGAGGAAACTGCCTTTGAAAGCATGGCTCCGGGCTCTAAAGTCAAGTACTCAAAAGGAAATGTGGATTTTGAGGCAAACAGTAATGCAAAAGGCCTAATTTCTTACTTCATCAATGGAGAAAAATTGACTTTTAACGAAACAGAAAAGTCAATGGTAAAAGAAATCCTTGCAGAACTTAGTAATGTAGGTATTGATGCAAAAAATAAGTGCGAAAAGCTATATTCCAAAGGTGGTGCGCAGGCCGTTCTCTCCAAGATAGAAAACTTAAAGTCTGAGAATGTAAAATCTACTTACCTGGCTTTTTTATTGGATAAAAATCTCACTACCGAGGAAGAGATTATTTCCACTATTTCTAAAATAAAAACAATAGAATCAGATTTTGAAAAAAGCAATTTGTTGCAAAAAATAAAAGCAATACAGTTTAAAGCCAAACCTATACTGGATAATTATCTGGCTATAGCTCAGACTATAGAATCAGATTTCGAAAAAGCCAATGTTTTAAAGCATGTTTTAAATAATGCGGACGGATCAATGATCGACGAAACGATAAGTCCTGTCCTCGTGTCAATAGACTCAGATTTTGAAAAGAAAAGTGCAATAGTTGCATTGTTGAACAATAAACAAATTGCTTTAAAAAGCCTGGCTTTTGTACCTGCTATCATAAAGACAATAGATTCAGATTTTGAAAAAGCCGGTGCTTTAAAACTTTTTTTTGAAAAAGCCGATTCTGACCAAACCATTATAGGCCTTGGCATAGAAGCATTATGTACTATAGATTCAGAATTTGAAAAAGCCAACATCATAAAAGATATCGCGGTTTCAACAATAAAGTTTAATGATCAGACTTTTATGTCTCTCATCGCAGCCATTGATGGCATTGAATCAGATTTTGAAGTAAGCAACGTATTGGTATCGCTTGCTGATAATATAAATACAGATGCACAGTGGGTGCAGCTCATTAAAAAAACGGAGGCAGTAGAATCAGCATTTGAAAGAGAAAATGTGCTTTTAGCATTTGGCCAGTCAATGCCTAAATCACAGGCCGTTATCGATGCATTTAAAAAGGCTGCAAAATCATTTGACAATGACGCCACATATGGCAAATTAATAAGACTGGCAGAATAATAAGCCAATCATAAAACTTGAAAGCCATAAGCATATGGATCATCTTCTGCATCAATGCTTATAGTGTTGTAACCATAGATTCTTGCCCATCCTTCTATGCTTGGTCTAATGGCCGGATATTCAGCCACCTTGGTTTCCTCTTCAATTCTACCAATGAATTGACTGCCTATGATGCTTTCATGGATGAATTCGTCCCCTTGTTTTAATAATCCTTTGGCATACCATTGGGCCATTCTCGCACTTGTGCCGGTACCGCAAGGTGAGCGGTCGATGGCTTTTTCACCGTAAAATACTGCATTGCGTGCTGTTGCATTTGCATTAATGACGGCACCCGTCCACAAGATGTGGGTACAGCCGTTGATGGTTGGATTATAAGGGTGGGCAAATTCATACTTGTCATTTATGTTTTTCCTGAGCATCCTTGACCAGGCAATAAGTTTTTCAGAGGAGTAATGTTCGAGTCCTTGAAAATTTTTCTGAACATCTACTATTGCGTAAAAATTGCCGCCATACGATACATCTACCACCAATTGTCCGAGATCAGGACAATCTACCGTCAATTCTGTTGCAGCCAAATAAGAAGCCACATTTGTAAGTTTTACCGATTTCACTTTATTGTTTTCCTGCACATAGCTTATTTCTACAAGACCAGCCGGAGCTTCCATTCTTACAAAGCCAGGCTGCTTCGGCACTATCAAGCCCTCTTCTATTGCAATGGTGATAGTTCCAATGGTACCGTGACCGCACATAGGCAGACAGCCGCTTGTCTCAATGAAAAGTACTGCTACATCATTTTCATTACTATGAGGTGGGTATAGTATACTTCCACTCATCATGTCATGGCCTCTTGGCTCAAACATGAGGCCTTTTCTTATCCAATCATATTCATTGAGAAAATGTTGCCTCTTATCGCTCATACTATGTCCAAATAGAGTCGGTCCACCGCCGGCCACCAATCGCACAGGGTTGCCACAGGTGTGCGCATCAATGCAGAAAAATGTTTTTTTCATTGGTCTAAATTATTGATTTAATAATTCTACAGTTGCGGTCTGGATTGCAAAGCTGATTCTATAATATTCATTATCGCTTCTCTTTCCTGACCTTCCAATACCAGTCTTGGCGGTCTTACATATTCACTACCCAGGCCTACCAGGCTTTCAGCTAACTTAATATACTGCACCAATTTTGGATGAATGTCCAATTCTAGCAATGGCATAAACCAGCGATACAATGCTGTTGCTTCGGATATTTTACCAGCTTTAACCAAATTGTATATTGAAGTAGTTTCGTGAGGAAAAGCACATACTAGTCCGGCCACCCATCCATCAGCGCCAAGAACCAATTCTTCCATGGCCAGGGTATCAACACCACAAAGTAAATTATATCTTTTGCCAAAAGCATTTCTCATTCTAGTCACATTGGTCACATCACGTGTTGATTCTTTGACAGCTTGAATGTTTTGGCAAGATTGAAGTTCATCAAACATCGCTATGGTTACTTCGGTCTTATAATCAATCGGATTATTATATACCATAATGGGCAAAGATGTAGCATTGGCTATAGCCTTGAAATAGGTAACTGTCTCTCTATGGTCTGGTTTATAACGCATCGGTGGCAGTAACATCAGTCCTTTTGCCCCCCAGATCTCCGCGAATTTAACTTGCTGAATGGCTTCTTTAGTTGAACCTTCAGCTATATTGAGTACCACTGGTATTGAATCATTTACCTTCTCGACTGTAAATCTTACCAATGCTTCTTTTTCTGATGTAGTCAAAACGGATGCTTCACCAAGTGTGCCACCAAGCACAATACCATTCACTCCCGCATCTATCTGACATTCCAGGTTTTTACCAAACAAAGTAAAATCCAATTCATCCTTTTCAGAAAATTTTGTTGTAAGTGCTGGAAACACACCTGACCATTGAATGTTCATACTGATTTTTTTGTAAATATATTTGTTATTGATACAAACACCAACTTTAGACTTCATTTATTGCAAAACACTTAATATTTAAGACTTTATAGAATAAATTAAAAGTGTTTTTAAAATAGAAAATTATCATTATGTAACCTGTTACCGAATTCAGTCGTATTTGATACACGCTACTAATCCACATTAAATAAACAATATGCCGACTCTAAAACAAATTATCATTGGACTTCTATATCTCTTCAATATTTTGACTTCAACACATCGTTTACATGCCCAAGTTTCAAATGATGACCCATTATTTAACGCTATATTTACAAAAGATTCTTTGGTATTTGAAGTAGGGTTCAATGCTTGTGACAAAAGTGGATTCGAAAAAGCTTTAAGCGACAATTTTGAATTTTACCATGATAAATCAGGAATTATCTATGGTAAGGAAGCATTTATTGCCTCATTTAGTAACAATTTGTGTCAACCTGATCGAAAAATTCTAGCCAGAAGAAGCCTTGTTGAAAAATCAATGAAGGTGTATCCATTATACGACAAAGGCATTATCTACGGAGCAATTCAGCATGCAGAACACAAATTTTATGAGAGAATCATAGGCACTGGAATTGAAGTAGCTACAGGTATTGCAAAAATAACCCATTTTTGGAAGATGGAAAATGGAGAATGGAAATTAGCACGAGCCTTAAGTTACGATCACAAGGAGCCACTGGAAAATAAACTTGATCAGCTCATAAACAATTTTGTGGCCAAAAATGCTTTTAATGGATGTGTACTTGTAGCCAAAAATGGTGATATTGTATTAGAAAAAGGGTATGGATTTCGTGATGCTGCATTGAAATCTAATCATGATGCACAGAGTATTTTTGTGGCTTACTCAATAACAAAATCATTTACTTCAACCCTTATATTAAAATTGGTAGAGGAAGGTAAATTGTCATTGGATGATAAGCTCTCAAAATATTTTAATTCATTGCCACATGCCGAAAAAATAAGCATTAGACATTTGCTATCGCATACCTCTGGCTTATTTAATTATACAAATGGTGCTCCTTTGGCCTCTTATGATGAAAAAGGAATGTTAGACTATTTAAAAAACCTACCTCTGGACTTTGAACCAGGCAGTAAATTCAATTATAGCAACACCGGCTATTATCTTTTGGGCTTTATCATCATGAAGGCTACTAGTCTCAGTTATGAAGAGGCGATGAGAAAATATATATTGACACCTCTTGGTATGACCAGTTCAGGTTTTGATTTTAAAAATCTTAAGTCCGATAAAAAAGCAGTGGCATACCGGCATCTTGATCGTGATCAAATGGAAAAAGCAGAAGTATATGACAGCACCAAAGCTTATGCAGCAGGTGCCTTGTACTCTACTGTAGGTGATCTTTACAAATTTCATAAAGCCATGCTTCAGAATAAGATCATCAAAGAATACCACAAATTAGAAGCATACACACCTATAAAAGACAATTACGGTTTTGGCTGGTTTACCTCACAATTAGGTCAATATACAGTAATAGGTCACAATGGTGGAGCAGCAGGTTTTAGAAGTGATTTGTCATGCATTGAATCAGAAGGTATTTGTGTCGTATTGCTCAATAATATGGAGACAGATCTTAATACACTTTCAAGCAAATTATTGATGACCGCTCTTGACTTACCAATCAAAACTTCAAAGGAGTTGCCCATTGAAACAAATAAAGTCAAAGATTATGAAGGGCTCTACCAAGTAGACAAAGACAATCAATTCTACATTATGGCTATAAATGGGCGCTTGATGGTAAAACCGCCTAATTCACTTTTTTTTGAAGCAACTTACCTGGGCAACGACAATTTTTATGAAGAGCTGGGCGGTATTGAATTTTCTTTTTTAAGAAATGATTCCGCAAAAATAATGTTTATGCAATTTGCCAGAAAAGATGGCACTATTGTTAAACCAATAAGAGTTGCACAATCCTGGGGCATTACAGGCTCAAGTACGATAAATGGCTGGAATGGCCCTGATATAAAATTTGAACCAATGCCCGACAAAACTTTGTTGTTATCCAATATAAAACTCAACGAAGGTGAAATAAAATTCAGGCTCAACAATGCCTGGTCTGTTGATCTGGGCAAAAGCAATAAGCCCAATATATTGCAATACGGTGGTGAAAATATCATTGTGAAAAAAGGAACTTACGATATAAGGCTTGCCATTGATGGAATGAAAAATCCAACTATTGAAATGATTAGAAAAGATTGACACCACATTTTACCTATAAAAAAAGCAACACACAATTGAATGAATGTTGCTTTTTCTTAATTTTTTTTATAAGTACGCTAAATACTATAACTTTCTAAAGCTCGTACATATGTTTACAGCTTCTTTTGTAGCTTCTGCGTCATTGTCTAGGAAAGTAATCACAACAAAGAAATTGGTGTCAGACTTAGGATCAATTAAACCCATCAAAAATACCTTTGCTCCGTCCTTAACTCCTTCTACGTAGCCACCTTCAAAACCTTTAAGGGAAATGACGTCTACATCATGAATTCCTTCGAGATTAAGTGATTTAGCAATACCAATCGTATACTTTACGATATCGGAATCGTCAATTGTCTCATCTTTAAATGGAATTATGGACAAAGACATACCATCCCCATCTGCTGTAAATTCTTCAATATTGTTGACTTTTTCTTTAAAATCCGGAGCCAGCTTAAATCCTATACCATACTCATCCCAGGTATAATCCTGAATATCACTGTTCGTTACATCATTACTTCCTAGATCAACAGGAGTCAATTGCTGAGCATTAAGGGTAATAGCTAAAGCTAAGAAAAAAATAGAGGCAAATGCTTTCATGTTTTGTTTTTTTTTGTTAATTAAATGGTTTAAAATATTGAAACATTATTTAACACCTTTGGCTAAATCTACGTTTCAATTTGATTGTTATAAATTTCGATTGTTGACGAAATGAAAATATAAAAGGTTATCATCCTTATGAAATATTTAACACTTGTTTTTTTGAAAATCTTTATTTATAAAGATTCACAAATATAAAATTAAGAAATTTTTAAGAACTAATATTGAATTTTCGCCAAATCCCTAAATAATTATTGAAATAGTATGTATCAATAGGCTTTTCGGGCTATAAACTCATAAAAAAGAGCAAATTGGTAGTTGATAAATGACATGCGAAAACAAGCAATAATGACAAGATTGCCTATTTATCAATTTTCACACAGATGTTCTGTACAAATAAATGTATCACGCTATAAAATAACTATAAAAAGCAGCAAATGAAGAAAGAACAACATTCTATAAAAGAACATACTTTTTGTTATATTTGCACAGTTTAAATCAAAAATGTGAAGTTTAGAATTGTATTGTTGATCTCCATAGTGAATCTTTGTTTCATGGTTTATTCATCCGCTCAATGTGTTTACCAAAATAACTATAGACGCCAGGTCAACCAAATTGATATAGCTATCAAAGCTTCTCTGGATATAAAAACCCACACAGCAAGTTGCGCACAAACAATTCGGTGGACCAATCCTTCTGACGTTGCCATTAAGGAAATGCGCTTTTACATGTACCTCAATTCTTTTCAAAATTTAAATTCTTCTTTTCTTAAAGGAAGCAATGGAATTATATTTGGAAGTGATATTTCAAAAAGAAACGCTGATGAGTGGGGCAAAATTAGCCTTTATGCCTGTAGAGTAAAGGGATTAAAGGATACTATAGCTTGGAGGTATATACAGCCTGACGATGGCAATATCTACGATCAGTCTGTCCTTTCCATGACTTTGCCCAAGCCATTGATGCCAGGGCAGACCATTGAACTTAGCATGGATTTCATTGCGAAATTACCAAAATTTATTGCCAGAGCAGGTTTTAGTAAAGACTATTATGCTTTTTTGCATTGGTTTCCACAGCCCGGCGTTTTTGAAAAAAACAAAAGTGGGATATGGGATTGGAATTGCCATCAGTTTTTTAGAGGTACTGAGTTTTTTGCAGATTTTGCCAATTTCAAAGTGGATCTGACTGTTCCTGAAAACATGGTAGTGGCTGGCAGTGGATGTAAGGTAAAAGAGAGCATCAATAAAAACAATAAAACAAAAACATGCACTTTTGATGGGCGTGATATCATAGATTTTGCCTGGATTGCCTACCCAAGATTTGAAGAGTATGCGGACACCTGGCAAGATGTAGAAATCAAGATGTTTATCCCTCAAGAACACTGTGCTATGGCACCCAGGTACATGATTGCTTTAAAAAATGCACTCAATTTTTTCAATGACCGAATAGGAAAATATCCTTACCCAACCATTACATTGGTAGACCCGCCTCTGCATGGTCTGGGATCAGGGTTCATGGAGTACCCTATGCTTATTACCTGCGCTTCCTTCCATTATGTGCCAGAAGGTATAAAAACGATTGAGTCGCTTGCAGTGCATGAGTTTTCACACCAGTATTTCATGGCTGCACTTGCAAGCAATGAGAAAGAAGAAGCTTGGATGGATGAGGGTTTTGTTACCTTTTTTGAAGACGAGATTGCAGATCATTACTTTGGTAAGAAAACCTCTATATTCAATACCTGGGGATACAAAAGCGGCAATAAAGAAAGATCAAGGTTAGAATACACTTCAATGGGAAATATCCATGATGGGCCTATCGCTAGACCGGGCTGGCAATTTGAAGAAGGCAATTTTAAAGAGCTGATTTATGCCAAGACAGCTACCATCTTTCAAACTTTAAAAGGCTTGGTGGGAGAAAATACGTTTTACGCTATAATTAAGCAATATTTTCAGAAACATAAATTTAAACACCCCAAAGAAACTGATTTTATAACCTCCGTAAAAGAAATAACAGGAGATTCTATTGGGCGAATGAATGTGGATTCTTTTTTCTTTTCTACCTTACATGGCATTGACCACTGTGACTATTTTATAAGCGATGTGGCCGAACATTCATTTCTATTGGGCAACAATGGAAAATTGTGTCTTCCTTTAGAAATATTAATCAATTATGCAGATGGAAGCTCTTCTCTTATTAATTCTGACGGCAAATTACCATTAGAGAAAATTACTTTAGACTCCTCAAAAAATATAATTGCTGTCAACGTTGACCCAGACCATAAGATCTATCTGGACATCAATTTTAACAACAATAGTTTTCTTAAAAAATCTGAACATCGACCGTCCTTCAATTTTGGCATTAAAGCTATGTCGTGGTTTCACTTCATTTTTCAAACTTTAAGTTTTTTCGCATGAGTGCAACATGGCGGGCTTCATTGAAGACAATCTGGGAATTTAAAATGATTATTTTTTTTTCTTACCTACTTACCTTTTTAATTACAACCGTTATCGCATTCCAAATCTATACAATCATGGACAATGGTCTAAATAAATCCAATGAGGTATTTAAATTGATACATGGCTTTGACAGAACTGTAATCGAAGATTATATGAATGCCAATAAAAATTGGAAAGACTTATTGACTTTGCCAATTATACTTTGTAGCCTGTCCTTTATTTTTATAAGTGTTTTTAATAACGCCGGCCTTATTGCTTGTTATAAAAATGAAGAAAAAAGTATTAGATTATTTATTAAAAACGGGGCAAAGTATTTTTTCCCTTTTCTCGTATATGCTGCTTTCTTTTTAATTTGTATCTTGGTTTTCGGCTTACTTATTTTTTATATCTATTCAAAAATAATGAGCCAACCTATTGAAGACTATAGTACTGAAAAACCTATGTTTTACAGTGCATTGGCCACGATCATCTTATTTGTTTTGAAAGCTGCCGGCATATGGGTATGGTCAGTAAATACAAGATATCATTATGTAGGAGGATTCCCCTTTTTTAATTCAATTCTTGAAGGCTTAAAAAGTACTTATAAGAGCATATGGCAATCTCTTATTGTATTGGCGATAGTGTTATTATTATTTGGACTGTCATTGATTATTCACAATATACTTATTCAATACAATAGCAGTCTGTCCTATTGCAGAATAATTATTGTCTTTTTTTCTTTACAGTTGGTATTGCTATTTAGGTATACTGTAAGAGCGTGGACTTTAAAAATATTAAATTTTTCATAAGTTTATTGTTCCAATAAATTACCTTTAACC
>JAYUTD010000502.1:0-3084 GCA_043755305.1 Saprospiraceae bacterium | reverse complement strand
CATCTAAGTCTTTACTAGGCAAAAAATACATCCTCTTTTTTTATGGTCAGGACGACACTCCGACATGCACCAAACAAGTATGTGCAGCTAACGATATCTTAAGTCAGGCAAGTAAAAAAGGGTACCATATCTATGGTGTAAGTCCGGACAAAGTGAACAAACATAAAAAATTTATAGAAAAATACAATTTAAAGATCAACCTCTTATCTGATCCTTCAAAAGAAATGATGTATGCTTTTGAAGCATATGGTCCGAAAGTTTTTATGGGAAAAGAAGTAATAGGTGTTTATCGTAAAACCTATTTTATCGATGAAAAAGGTATAATAATGGATATCATCAGTGAGGTTACAGCTGCAAAACAAGGTGACCAAATTTTGGAAGCAATCGGATGAAACATTTCCAATTTTCTGATGAATTCGCAAGATTCGAGTATATTTACCATATTTAAAGGCTAGTTAATATATGAAGTTAAAAAATTACATCAATGGATCTTGGATAGAAGGTGATGGCATCGGACAGGAGTTGCTCGATGCGTCTACAGGAGATGAAATAGCAACTGCAACTGCCGATGGCATCGATTTGGAATCTGCCTTTAATTTTGCCAGAAAAGTAGGCAATCCTAATTTAAGAAAAATGACCTTTCGGGAAAGAGGCAATTGCATCAAAGCACTGGCGCTATTCTTACTTGAAAGAAAAGAAAAATATTATACCGTTAGTTACAAAACTGGTGCCACTAAGATAGACAGTTGGATTGACATAGAAGGTGGTATTGGCAATCTATTCGCAAATGCAAGTCTCAGAAGAAAGTTTCCCGACTTGCCTTATGCAACTGAGGGTGACATGGTGGGGCTTAGTAAAGGAGGTACTTTTGTTGGTCACCATATCTTAGTGCCCAAAGAAGGTGTTGCCGTTCATATCAATGCATTTAACTTTCCCATTTGGGGTATGCTGGAAAAGTGTGCGGTCAATTGGTTAGCAGGAATGCCTGCCATTGTAAAACCTGCCACTGTTACAAGTTTCCTTACCGAAGCCATGGTACAGGACATCATCTCTTCAGGTATATTGCCGGAAGGTGCTTTACAGTTAATTTGTGGCAACGCCAGGAATTTACTGGACTTTGTAGACTTCCAGGATGTTGTAACATTTACCGGATCAGCGTCTACCGGAAGATTGTTAAAGTCAAGTCCTTCTATAATCAACAATGCTGTCCCGTTCAATATGGAAGCAGACTCACTCAATTGTATGGTGCTTGGGCCAGATGTCTATCCTGGAAGCGAAGAATTCGATATATTTATTAAGGAAGTTAGAAAAGAGATAATTGTAAAATGCGGTCAGAAATGCACTGCCGTAAGAAGGATAATTGTGCCAGAACAAAGTATAGAAGATGTGCAAATAGCTTTAGGTAAAACTTTGGCCCAGGTAAAAATAGGTGATCCCAGAACTGAGGGCGTAAAAATGGGCGCTATAGCTGGCAGAGCGCAACTAGCTGATGTAAAATCTCAGATAGAAAAACTGATGGCCCAAGCAACACTCGTGTATGGGAATCTTGATGAAATAGAAATACTCAGTGGTGACAAAGAAAAAGGCGCTTTTCTTTCACCAATATTGCTCAGAGCCAATAATACCAATGACTGCCATAATATACATGAGGTTGAAGCTTTTGGTCCTGTAGCCACTTTGTTGCCTTACAAGCATATTAACGATGCCATAGAGCTTTCAAAAAAAGGCAAAGGCTCACTATGCACAAGTATAATTACAGCCAATGACACTATAGCAAAAGAATATGTATTAGGAGCTGCAACACACCACGGTAGAATAGTAGTGTTGAATAAATCATCTGCACTTGAATCTACAGGTCATGGTAGTCCTTTGCCATTGCTTATACATGGCGGTCCAGGTCGGGCCGGTGGTGGAGAAGAAATGGGCGGAATGAGAGGCGTAAAACATTACTTACAAAGGTGTGCCATACAAGGTTCACCAACAACATTAACAGAGATAACGGGTCAATACCAATATGGTGGAGAATTTAAATCGCCCCCTAAACATTTATTTAAAATCAACTTCGATGAACTTGAAGTTGGCCAATCTATTGATACACACAAAAGGACAATAACTGATGCAGACATAGTCAATTTTGGCAATGTAAGCTGGGATCATTTTTACGCACATACCGATGCTACTTCCTTAGAAGGTACCCCTTTTACACAAAGGGTAGCCCACGGTTATTTTATATTATCTGCGGCTGCAGGCTTATTCGTAGATCCAGCCAAGGGTCCGGTATTATTAAACTACGGACTTGAAGAATGCAGATTTACGAAACCAGTATACGCAGGTATGACAATAGGAGTAAGATTAACTGTTAAGGAAAAAATTCTCCAAGACCAAAAGGATGAAAACGATATCCCAAAAGGTATCGTAAAATTTTTAGTGGATGTATTTGATGAATCAGGCGAAACTGTAGCTATTGCAACAATCCTTACAATGGTCAAAAGGTAATTAGCCTAAAAAATTAACTGGTAAATTCTTTTGGTCAACGTTTAAAATGTGTTGAGCAAAAAGAAACAATACTTAAATTAATTAACTGCCTTTAATTTTAAATTTGATGAAGCCACATTGCTTAGGGTACTCTGATTCTTCAAACCAAAATTCTTTGGCCTTTCGTATGGCTAATGAAACTAAACTATTTTGATTTAGTGTCGATTTAGATGCTACAAATTCTGCATAATCTATTCGGCCCTCTTTGTTGACACAAATCTCAACCGTTACGAGACCATCTTTTTCTGCTAAGATAAGTATTGATGGTCTTTCCAAAATGGCTCTTTTTCCTAAGCCTTGGCCATATATATCCAGTACTAAGTCTTCGTCTATTGTTATTTCGTTTACAGTATTGTCTTCTTCCGGTATAAGTAAATCAGATGTGCCATTATTTGATTTAGCAGAATCTTGAGTGGCAGGTGCAGGTGTCGAAGTATTTGTTTGACCGCTTGTGGTAGTTCCATTACTCAATACTTCACCTTCTTTAACTTTACTAGTATCAATAGGCTCAGTTGTTGGTTTAGTGCCAATGCCACTATTATCGTTATG
>JAYUTD010000501.1:0-7722 GCA_043755305.1 Saprospiraceae bacterium | reverse complement strand
TGCTGCGTTTCGTCCCATTCCATTACGTGTGGGAGTATCTTTTTTTGTGCAAACTCTCGGGCTGTAGCTTCTATGATGGCTAGATTTTCCAGGCTTTCTGACATATAACAATAATTGATTTGAAATTTAAAACACAGTACAAAGAAAAGAGTTTTTCGCAATCAAATCTATTTTTTGGGCTCCAAATGTCAACATAGCATAGGAATAACAGAATAATGCTATTATCCTATCTATGATTTGTACATCTTTTGCGGGAAAGACAAGTCTTTGCCAGAGTGGCTATAGCGCTTCCCCCGGAACATATTCCCTTTATTTAACATAAATTTAATTGGGAAAAAAACTAACTTTACGTTTGATTTCAGGTGACACAAAATAATATATGGATTCCATAAACGATCAAAAACAAACAATTAAAAAAAAGCCAAAGTACAGATGGTTGCGCAATACGATACTTTTTGTTTTTTTATTCCCGTTGTTTATTTTTTTATTGCTGCAACTACCTTTTGTGCAAAAATGGGTAGTTTCTTCAACTACAGCTTATCTCTCACAAAAGATGGAAGCCAATGTTACCTTACAAAAAGTTGACTTTAGCATTTTTGAGGGCATCAAACTTGGTGGTTTTTCGCTCGTCGAATTGTCAGGGGACTCTGTTTTGTACGCAAAATCATTAAATGTGTCATTGTCCAGAAACCTGTTTTCACTTCTCGATAATACACTTGAAATAAAAGAAATTACGCTAGAGAATCCCAAATTAAATTTAGTGCTGAGCAGCAAAGACCAAAAAATAAATTTGCTAAGACTCATCGAAAAGCTGATGAGCAAGGATTCTACCTCAAAAAAATCAAGTTTCCACCTTAATGTCAAAAAGGTTAACCTTAGGCAACTTGATTTCAAACTGCAAAATGAGTTAGCAAATACGAAAATACTACTTACCGTCGAAGAAGGCATCCTGCATTTTAATCGACTCGACATTAACAATAATATTTTCGATATCAAAACGCTTGATTTTATAAGACCTCATATCGACATAATAAAAATGGGTCCGCCAATTACTGTTGTTAATAGCAATGCCAATGAAGACAGAAATCCACCGGGCACACTGTGTATTTCAATACAGAATTTTTCTGTTAAAGATGGCGTATTTAATAATCAGGATGGACTTCAATACACCAGAAATAAACCGTACAGGTTTGATAATGCAAATATCAGATACGAAGACATAGATGCGACCATACATGACTTGCAATATGGTGGCACACAAGACATACATGCTTCTATCGATAACATAACACTAAAAACAGATTCAGGATTTAACCTCAAACAGTTTTCCATTCCACATCTCATTGTCAATCATGAAAATATTAGTTTGGACAATTTTTTAATTGAAACAGATCAGTCCCTAATAAAAGAGAAGGTGGTTTTAAGTTATTCAGACATGTCAGGCCTTAAAGATTTTTACAATAGAGTACTTATAGATGCGAAACTGGTTGATACAAAAATAGCGCTTTCAGAAGTGGCTTATTTTGTACCATCTTTTATGCAATCGCCTATTTATAAAAACAATACCAAAGAGATAGTCAGACTCGACGGCATTTTAAAAGGGCGACTAAACAATTTAAAAGGAAATAACCTAACCCTAAAGTTGGGGAATAAAGTAGATTTTGAAGGGGACTTTGGCATAAGAAATATTTTGGACAAAACAGAAGCAATAGCCAACCTTAGAATTAAAAAATTGAAAACCAATATAAATTTTCTAAAAGAAGCCATTCCAAACTTTAATCCGCCTGCAAATTTTTTCACATTGGGCAATATAGATTTTGTTGGTAATTTTGATGGCTACCTCAATGACTTTGTTGCTTATGGTAAATTGGTCACTGAAATCGGCAAAGCTGATCTTGACATGCGACTGGACGTAAAACAAGGCAACGATAAAGCAAAATACAGCGGCAATATATCCTTGTCGGAATTTGATTTGCATAAATGGAGTGGCGGCAATGCCGATCTTGGAAAAATATCGCTTGAGGCAAAGATAAGAGAAGGAGAAAGCTTGATTTTGAAAAGTGCAAAAGCCGATTTGACCGCTTCAATCGGACTCTTTCAATTTAGAGGATACAATTACAAAGATATAAAACTCAACGGCAAAATTTCTCCCAAAGAGTTTCTGGGAAACCTGGAATCCAAAGACCCCAACATTGACCTCACTTTTGATGGCAGTGTAATGTTTAACGAAGCAATCCCTAAATTCAATTTCAAAAGCAAAATTAACAATATAGCCCTGGATAAGTTAAACTTAGGTAAGGCTTACAGCAGCGTGAAAGGAGAAATAGAATTTGAAGGAGAAGGCAATAACATCAACAATCTGGTCGGAAAGCTAACAGGCAAAAATATAACGGTTGTTAAAAGCGATACTTTGTACAAATTTGATCGCGTGGCTTTTGTGACAAAAGAATTAGACAAGTCTGGCAACAAACAACTCTCCTTTGACTCGGAAAATGTCGATGTTTACCTCGAAGGTAAGTACAATTTTAATACTATCGCAGACGATATAAAGTCACTGGTAAAAACCAATTATCCGTACCACACAAGAAGCTGGAATACTGCCGTTAAAGATTTGTCTCCTGACCAAAGATTTAAATTTGATATTGAAGTAGCAAATGCCAAAGACATATTTGGCCTATTGGACTTGAAAAATGTAGAGTTACAAAATTTCAAAAGCAAGGGCTTTATCGATTCTAAGGCCAAAGAGCTTAGCCTTGCTTCCTCCGTGCCCAGCCTTGCCATAAACGGAACAAAAATACTTAATCTACAATTAATACTCAATAATAAATCCACGGTAGGTGACTTATTGGTACATGTGGATAGTGTGTACACAGGTAGCCAAAAAATAAGTCCAATCGATATGCAGTTTTTGATGAATGGTGACAACATCAACTTTAGCCTTGATTCAAAAAATTTCATGGATTCAATCCAGAATATCAGCGTCAAAGGTACATTAGTACCACACCCTAAAGGCTATACCATTGCAATCCTGAACAATGACCTAAGGCTTTTTAAAAAACGATGGAAGATCAATAATGAATCAAAAATTTCGATTGGCAGTAAGTACATAGATTTAGAAAATTTTGTAATTACAGATGGCGAAAGACAAATCGAACTATTTGATATAAATAACAAAGGACTTACCCTCAAAGCAAATAAAATTGATCTGGCCAGTATAAATCCTTTTTTGAATTATCCCAAAATATTATTTGGTGGGGAACTCAATGCAGTCATAAGGGTCAATGATATCTACAATCCGAGTCCATCCCTTACGGGTTCGATCAACATACCGGCTATCTTTCTCAACAATGACGGTTTTGGTGAAGTGACAATAGATCTTGCAAAAGCTGAAAACAGACCACTTGAAGCATTGATCTCCATCAATAACAAAGCAGATGGTCAATCGGTCAAAATAAATGGCTTGTATGATTTGGAAAGCAAAATCGTTAATGCAGATATAAAGACGAGAAAATTTTCGCTCAAATGGTTGGAATATATTCTCAAAAGCGGCATATCCAATGTGAAAGGAAGCATTGATATGGAGGGCAAGATTACAGGACCGATTAAAAATCTTACCATAGATGCCAATGCCGTAGCAAATGGTGGTGCAGTAAAAGTAAATTACCTTGGTGAAACCTATTATTTTGACAACCAGGCATTCAAAGTAACCCAAAACAAGATAAACCTCAACGGGGCCAGATTGAAGGATTCTCAGGGAAACGTGGGTGTGGTTTTTGGTGGGCTCAACCATAATATGTTTAAACAATTTTCCCTTGACGCATCTATTATTGGCACAAATGTAATTGCCGTCAACACTACTAAATATGACAATGCCATCTACTATGGCTTTGGCAAAGGGGATGTGACCGTAGATTTCTCCGGATCAGTAGATGCACCAAAAATGATAATAAATGTAGTGACAAGACCCGGCACTAAAATTAATATTCCAATCAAAGAGTCCAGGTCTTCTTCAGATAAAAATTTTATACATTTTGTAGAAAAAAGCAAGTATTACCAAAACAATACTGACAGTACGATCACCGATACGGGTGTTAAAGTGGAAGGTATATCTATAGAAATGAACCTGACGATGACAGAAGACGCCATAGTCAACCTGATCTTTGATGAGTATAAGAATGACATCATCAGAGGAGTGGGCAGTGGGAATCTAAAAATTTCAATGTCAAATAAAGGAGAATTTGATATGTTTGGTTCTTATTCCATAAGCCGAGGCCAATATTTATTTACAGCCTTTAATTTTGTAAATAAACCATTTGTAGTAAGAGAGGGTGGTATAATAAGGTGGACCGGAGACCCAATTAATGCTACTATCAATATTGAAGCCGATTATTCCGTTAGAACTTCTTTAACCAATTTCTTGCCTGAATATCTTACTACAGATCAACTGCGTCAAGCCGCAGCAGCAACTACGCCGGTCAACCTCAAGTTGCTTTTAAGCAATACCCTCTATAATCCATTGGTAAAATTTGATTTTGAATTTCCAGTGTTGACTGGCGAATTGAAAAGTTATACAGATTCTAAAATCAGGCTCTTAAGAAACAATGAGGCCGATTACAACTCGCAGGCATTTGGTTTAATTGTATTCAATACATTTATTCCATCCAATACTATTTCACAAGTAGTCACAAACAACAATTTTATTCAAAATGCTGGAATCAATACATTAAGCGAATTTGTAAGCAGCCAGTTTTCTATGTATGTCACCAGTCTGGTCTATTCTGCACTGGAAGACAATGGACTTATATCGGGTATTGACTTTGACCTTGATCTCAGAAACAACAATTCATTTCAAGGCACTGGCTTGGCCGATCCGGCCGCTGGAAATCAGTCCACTGTATGGCCTACTGAAATAGAAGTTCGATTGAAAAACAGGTTTCGGTTTCTTGATGAACGACTATCCGTCAATGTTGGCGGAAATTATGTAAGACAAAATTCATTGCTCACGTCATTAAACAACTATGTAATTCCTGAGTTTTTCATTGAGTACGCTTTGACCAAAGACAAGCAGCTCAACCTTAAATTGTATGGCAAATACGACCTTGACGAAATCAACTTCTACAACCGAAGACAAAAATTTGGCATAGGGATAAGGTATAAAAATGAATTTGGATCATTGAGAGAAACACAAATTAAGATAAGCGAAGCAGTAGCTAAAATTTTATCAGGCAAGGGTTAATTTATGATGCAAGATAAGAATCTTTTGTTATTATGATAAAAATAGCTTACCACCCAATATACAAATACCCTCTGCCGGAAAACCACCGCTTTCCCATGTCTAAGTACGATCTTTTAAAAGAACAATTGTTGTATGAAGGCAGCTTTACCGAAGACCATTTTTTTTTGCCGGAGGCTATGAGCGAAGACCACCTTGCCTTGACACATTCGGTTGTCTATTTGGACAAGCTAAACAATCAAACACTAAGTAAAAATGAGATTCGCGCCATAGGTTTTCCAATGAGCCCTTTATTGGTAGAAAGAGGAAGACATATAGCAGAGGGCACTTTTCAATGTGCCCTCCATGCGCTTGACCACGGTATTGGGCTCAACATCGCAGGTGGCACACACCATTCTTTTGCGGACAGGGGCGAGGGCTTTTGTATTTTCAATGATATAGCCCTTTCATGCAATATTCTTATACATGAGCACAAGATAAAAAAAATACTCATAGTCGATCTAGATGTGCATCAGGGAAATGGCACGGCAAGTATATTTGGAAAGGAGGATAAAGTATTTACCTTTAGTGTACATGGTGCAAAAAATTATCCGATAAGAAAGGAACAGTCTGACCTTGATATTGGACTTCCTGATCATACGGAAGACAATGCGTACCTGGAGTGTATAACGAATACACTGCCTTCACTGATCGATAAAGTAAAGCCTCAACTTATCTTTTTCCAAAGTGGCGTAGATGTGCTTGCTTCCGACAAGCTTGGCCGTCTGAGTCTCAGTCAACGAGGATGCAGGCAAAGGGACGAAATTGTATTCTCTTTGGCGCATAAACACCATATACCAATAGTAGCAAGCATGGGTGGCGGGTATTCAGATAGAATTAGCGACATTATCAATGCGCATGCAAATACGTATAGGGTAGCGAGGATGTTTGAATGAAAAACGAAAGGTGAGGTGTATTATGGTCACTATTTTTCACTATCGCCTCACGCAATTTTTCTATTTTATAGACTCTTTGGCTTCTTTTTTTCATTCTCTTTCCATTAATATCTAAAATTTCAAAAGTTGTTTCTTGTCTTTTACCTTACGGTTATTTTCGCAAAATAAAAAGTATTGGCCATTTTAATTTACAAAACTGCACGCATTGCCATGCTTTTAAAAAAAACATATACTTATATATATCAATGTTAGGAGAAAACCAAAGCATATAGTAAATTTAACACAAAATATAACCAATATATTTTGCCTTGATAACCAACTAAAACCACAATTATGAATAGAAGAGATTTCTTAGTAAAAAGCAGTTTGGCGGGGTCTACCATTTTGCTGAATCCAGACACAAAATCTTTCTTTACTCCTTCAAGCCTAAAGCCCAAATCAGTGATTGTCATAGGGGCAGGCTTTGCCGGAATGGCAGCGGCGATGAAGCTCAAATCAGCCGGTGTCAAAGTGACCGTATTGGAAGCCCGCACCAGAATAGGTGGCAGGGTGTTTTCCCATAAGCCGGAAACTGCCAATGGTCAGGTGATAGAGCTTGGCGCAGAATGGGTAGGTAACTCTCATGAAAGAATTATCGCCATGTGCAAACAATTTGGTCTAATACTTGAAAACAACCAATTTGAAACGGACCTCACACTAAATGGAAGCCACTCACAAGCCGGAAAATGGTCATTTAGTCCCGAAATGGATAAATTG
Source organism: Saprospiraceae bacterium (assembly GCA_043755305.1). Classification (GTDB taxonomy): domain Bacteria; phylum Bacteroidota; class Bacteroidia; order Chitinophagales; family Saprospiraceae; genus JADKBO01. Next base: position 798 of record JAYUTD010000501.1, on the reverse strand, counting down.
TGGGCGGAAAAATCAACCGTATGGGCATCAATGACACCGCTGCAACAGAAGAAATTGGATAGAATAGACTGGTGGCGGTACTTGTCTTCTAAAAACCTGACTGAAAGGGATATGCTGCTAAGAGAATTGATAGATTCTACCGATTTCGGCGAGAGCATTCGACATACTTCTGCGTATGCAGCACTTGCAGAGTATGCGGAGAGCAGCGAAAAAAACGAAATGGATCTCAAGATAAAAGGGGGCAATGCAATGCTTGCTGAGAAGATGGCTGAGACTATTGACAAAAGCAATATTCTGTTGGATCATGCGGTAAAATTAGTAGAACAGGGTTATAAAAAAGGTGTCAGCGTGACATGCAGCAATGGCAAGACTTTTAAAGCAGATCGGCTTATTTGTGCCATACCCACTTTTTCTATTCTAAAAATAAATTGGAAACCCGGCTTGCCTCCTGCGACTACTGACTCTATCAATGAATTGCAATATGCACGTATAGGAAAATTTCCAATAGTTTTCTCTGAAAGATTCTGGCAGCGGGATGATTTTGATATGGTCACCGATACGCCGGCACATTATTTTTACCACGGCACAAAAAATCAAGCCGGGCCACATGGAGTCCTGACCTGTTATGCAATCGGCGAAAAGGCAGATGTGCTAGCCTCCGTAAATGCGAGCCAAAGAAAAGAAATCATCCTCAATGCATTGAAACCCGCATTTGGAGATGTAAGCAAATATACCAAAGAGGACTTGAAGTACTACTGGGGGCAGGACAATTATTCAGCTGGTGCTTATGCCTTTTAT
>JAYUTD010000500.1:0-3092 GCA_043755305.1 Saprospiraceae bacterium | reverse complement strand
TATTCAAAATAATTGTGATCTTACCGTTTTTACTGTACTCATGCGCCATGGTAGCACAAAAATTAAGTGTCAGCCAGGATACATTTCTGATCGGGCAGAATATTGAACTAACCATTAATCCCAATTTAAATATTGGAGACCAACAGAGTGTAGCCATTGATTTTTCTAAATTAAATAACCTATTATATGAAAAAGATACAACTTTTTTTGAACACTATGCAGATGTGCAAATTGATTCTATAACAGATCCAAACGCCCAAATTACAGACAAATTAGTGCTTTTCAAATCATTAGAAAAGAGCACCAAAATCAATTTTTCAATTTTTAGCATAGGTATCTTTGTAATTATAAATGGGAATGACAGCCTTCGCATTGCAATTATGCCACCTCCTGGCGTTAATATACAAGATGGTCAGGAAATCAAAGACATTAAGCCCATTATTGAGAACTATGGGTTTGACTATTTTACCTTATGTTTTATACTTTTTAGTATACTGCTAATAGGCAGTATAGCTTATTGGTACTATAGAAAATATAGGCAAAATAATATAACGAACCCAAAATTAACTATTGCAACAATGGATCCTGTTCTATCTCCCAAGGATGAAGCATTGAGTGCATTGCAAAGCCTTATAGATTCCAGGCAATATGAATCTGACAATGTCAAAGCTTTTCAGACATTGCTTACGGATATACTCAGACAATACACCTCAAGACTCTATACGATAAACAGTTTTGAGATGACATCATTGGAAATTCTAGATAACCTTAGCGGCCACAATATTTCTTTGGACAATGCACAAATACTCAAAGACTTATTTTCACTATCCGACCAGGTAAAATTTGCAAAGGCAATACCTGATCACACACTATGCAGAGCGGCAATTGATAAGGCCATTTATTTTGTTAAAAATACCAATCGATGATATGCTGACTTTTGGTAACATAGAATTTCAATTTCCCTGGGCTTTGGCTTTAATTCCATTGTTGGTCTATGGTTATATTTTTATAAGTGGAAGAGAGAGAAAAAGACCCAAATATTTACTGTTTTCTAAAATAGCGGATGACTTCAAATATTCAAATTGGAAAACAAAATATAGATTCCTGCCGGATTTGTTAAAAATTATTGCTGTGTTACTTTTGGTTGTAGCGTTGTCAAGACCTAGAAAAGCTTTGGTCAATCAAACCATAAAAGGAGAGGGAATTGATATAATGCTGGCGATGGATATATCAAGTAGCATGTTGACCCAGGATTTTCAACCGGATAGGTTAGAGGTAAGTAAAAAATTGGCTCAGGAGTTTATAGATAAAAGGATTGCGGACAGAATAGGTCTTGTAGTGTTTGCTGCAGAAAGCTTTACTCAGTGTCCCTTGACCATTGACCACGAAATTCTTAAAGACTTTATCAATGGCCAGACTGTGGGCTATCTGGAAGACGGCACAGCAATAGGCATGGGTTTAGCCACAGCTGTCAATCGTTTGAAAGATAGCAAATCAAAATCCAAAATTATAGTATTGCTCACAGATGGCGTCAACAATAAGGGGTATATAGATCCAAATGCGGCAGCAGCATTGGCTGTAGAACTTGGCATAAAAGTATACACCATTGGCATTGGATCAGATCAATTGTCTCTGGGCCCTGTAGGCAAATCCATGAATGGTGAATACATTTTTGACTACATCAAAGGCGAGATCGATGAGCCTCTGCTAAAAGAAATAGCTGCTGATACAAAGGCACAGTACTACAGGGCAAAAACAGTCGATGACCTTAGAACAATTTATGCAAAAATAGACCAACTCGAAAAATCTGAAGTCGAAGTAGCTGTACTCAAAAAATATACTGAGCTATTTAGAATTCCATTGATGGCTGCGTTATTCTTTATGCTTCTATCTTTTACACTAAGTCATTCTTTATTTAAAAAATTTCCATAACATGTTTAGACTAGAAAATGCAACATATTTATGGTTATGGATAATATTGCCAATCTTTGCCTTTGGTTTTTGGTATTTCATCAAGGAAAATACACTCTTGCTTAAGAAGTGGGGCAATGATGAAATTGTAAAATCGTTGACCAAGGGCCTGGAAGTAAAATATAGCAAAGTAAGGTATGTAATCTGGCTTTGTGCTTTTGGGATTGCGGTTTTTGGATTGGCGAATCCTCAATGGGGTTTCAATAATGAAGAATTAAAAAGAAATGCCGGCGATGTATATATTGCCCTGGACATTTCCAGAAGTATGGACGTACAGGACATACCACCTTCGCGATTGATAAGAGCAAAGAAATATGCTATAGATCTGATTCAATCTTTGAAAGGCAATAACATCGGAATTATTTTATTTGCAGAATCTGCTTACATGCAAATTCCACTTACCAATGATTATGCTGCTGCTATAATGATGATTAATGCAGCCAGCACCGACCTGGCCGGATCACAAGGCACCAATATCAAAGCTGTAGCTGATCTGATTAAAAAAACGAATGAAAAGCAAGATAACGCTACCGGCCACTTAATTCTTATTACAGATGGAGAAGACCATGAAGGAGATGCAATAGAAGCAATTAAATTACTTACAGATGAAGGCTTCACTTCATACTGCGTAGCTGCAGGAACCAAGGAAGGGGGTTATATTGCTGAAGGAAATGGGTATAAAATGGATGAAATGGGTAAGCCAATTGTGTCTAAAATTAATGTCGAATTAATCAACGATATTGCCAAAGTCGGCAATGGCAGAGCATTTGGTGTAGAAGATGGAAAATCTATTGAAACCATTTCAGAAGATATTGCTAACGGAGCAAAGTCTGAAAAAACAACTAAAACATTCAATCAATACAACAGTTATTTCCAATGGTTTGTTTTTTTATCGTTGCTTTTATTCATTGCAGAATTTATTTTTGAAAAATGGTATTATCTGAAAAAATTAGACAACAACTATGAATAATTGGAAAGTAAAGCTATTTAATACTAATTCCTGGAACTGCGACCTGATGCATTTCTTTCAGAAAAATTATTGCTCCTTAAAATTTATTTTATTTATTGGAATTGCGATGTACTCCTATGAAAGCAACGCTCAATCGGACAAATCATATAAG